>DPMS01000394.1 GCA_003541285.1 Actinomycetota bacterium | reverse complement strand
TGCTACCGCACCCTCGCCGACAACGTGGCCGTGTGCCTGCGCAAGGGGGAGCCGGTGCTGGTCAGGGGGCGGCTGCGGGTGCGGCCGTTCCAGGACAAAGAGGGCGCGCCGCGGATAGCGGTCGAGGTAGACGCGCAGTCGGTCGGGCACGACCTGAACCGGGGTGTCGCGCATTTCTCGCGCACCCACCGTGCCGCCGGGGAGACCGCGGCGGAAATCGGGGAGGCGCAGGCTCCGCCCGCCGGTGAGGACCCGGCCGGGCTGCGGGCGCCGGCGGCGGCTGCNNCAGGTGTGCCCGCCGGGCCAGACAGGGCAGATGGAGCGGGCGGGCCAGGGGGGCCAGGCCGTTTCCGCCGGGCTCCCGGTGTGCCAGGGGCCTTCCGCCGGGCTGACGGCGGGCCGGGGCCCGGGCGCGCCGGCAGCCGGCCCACGCCAGCCCGGGCCTGGAAGCTGACTGTGATCCTGGCCGCCGGGGCGCTGGCGGGCTGCCAGATGACCAGCACCGGGGTGCGGGAGCGGGAGGCCTTCCTGGCCACCGCGATGGTCGGATGCGCCGGTATCTGCCTGGAGGCGGCAAGGAGGCAGGGCCTGCCCGATGGTGCCACCCGTGACCTGCTCACCGTGTGGTGCCTGCCGGTGGCCCTGCTGCTCCCGCCGTTTTACGCGCTCTGTGTGCCGGCGCTGGCCGTGGGTCTGGACCAGATGAGGGCGCGGCACGGCCCGCCAGTGGAGCAGGTGTTCCGCGCCGCCACTCTCGGGCTGGCCGGGGGTGGGGCATCGGCCCTGTTCCGTACCGTCGGCGTGGCCGGGCACGCCCGGTGGTTCGTTCACCCGGTGATGCTGTCCGCGGCTGTGGGCAGCGCAGCAGTCTTCGTCGTGGTCGGCGTCGCGCTGGCCGCCGTGGCCGCCCATGCGGCGGACCCAGTCGCCGGCTGGCGTGCGGCAGCCTGGAACCACGAGAACCTGCTCCTCGACCTGGCCGGGCTGTGCGTGGGGATCCTGGTGGCGATCGCCTGCTCGGTCAGCCCGGTGCTGCTCTTCGTCGCTCTGCCGCCGGTCATGCTGCTTCAGCGCAGCCTGCCGCACCGGCAGCTGAGGATGGCGGCACAGGCTGACCCGAAGACGGGCCTGCTGCATGCTGCGGCCTGGCAGTGCGAGGCCGACGCCCGGATCCGTGCCGCTCACCGGGCCAGCACGTCGGCGGCGCTGCTGCTGGTGGACATCGATCACTTCAAGCGGGTCAACGATGACTACGGGCACCTGGCCGGGGACGAGGTGCTGCGGACCGTCGCAGCCACCCTGCGCCAGCACCTGGACGAGCCCGACGTGCTCGGGCGGTATGGCGGTGAGGAGTTCGTCGTGCTCGTACCCGGCGTGGACCCGGCCGGTGCCTGTGCGCGCGCGGAAAGGCTGCGCGAGCAGGTCGGCGCGCAGACCATCCACACCAGCGATGGCCGGCTGAACGTGACGGTGTCGGTCGGCGTAGCACTCCTGCCCGGGCATGGGGAAGAGCTGTTCGAGTTGCTCGCGTCCGCCGACCTAGCCCTGTACCGGGCCAAGCGGCTGGGGCGCGACCGGGTCTGCCTCGCTCCTTCTGCTCCCTGCCCGTCCGATCCGCGTGCGGGATACCCCTACCCTTGAGGGCATGCCCGAGTTCATCTACCAGATGCGCGGCGTGCGGAAAGCGCACGGCGACAAGGTCATCCTTGACAACGTCACCCTGGCGTTCCTGCCCGGTGCGAAGATCGGCGTGGTCGGGCCGAACGGCATGGGGAAGTCCACCCTGCTGCGGATGATGGCCGGACAGGAGCAGCCATCCAATGGCGATGCCCGGCTCCTGCCGGGCTTCACCGTCGGCATGCTCGCCCAGGAGCCGACGCTGGATGAGAGCAAGACCGTCCTCGGCAACGTCGAGGAAGGGGTGGCCGAGACCAAGGCGCTGCTGGAGGAGTACAACCAGATCGCCGAGAAGATGGCCACCGACTACTCAGACGAACTGCTCGCCGAGATGGGCAAGCTGCAGGAGCAGCTTGATCACCGGGGTGGCTGGGACCTGGACAGTCAGCTTGAGCAGGCCATGGATGCGCTGCGGTGCCCCCCGCCGGACGCGGACGTGCGGGTGCTGTCGGGAGGGGAGCGGCGCCGGGTCGCGCTGTGCGCGCTGCTGCTGGCACAGCCGGACCTGCTCCTGCTCGATGAGCCGACCAACCATCTCGACGCCGAGAGCGTGCAATGGCTGGAACAGCACCTGGAGAAATACCCCGGCACGGTGGTGGCCGTCACCCACGACCGGTATTTCCTGGACGACGTCGCGCAATGGATCCTGGAACTCGACCGTGGCCACGCCTACCCGTACGAGGGCAACTACTCGACGTATCTGGAGACCAAAGCCGCCCGGATCAAGATCGAGGGCGCCAAGGACGCCAAGCGGCGCAAGCGGCTGGAAGACGAGCTCGAATGGGTGAGGTCCAGCCCGCGCGCCCGGCAGGCCAAGAGCCGGGCGCGACTGGAGCGCTTCGAGGAGATGGCGGCCGAGGCTGACGCCGGGCGCAAGCTGGATTTCGAGGAGATCCAGATCCCGCCGGGCCCGCGGCTTGGCCGGCAGGTGGTCGAGGCCGAGGGGCTGACCAAGGGCTTTGCCGACCGGGTGCTGATGGAAGGCCTCAGCTTCTCCCTGCCCCAGGGCGGCATCGTCGGTGTGATCGGGCCGAACGGGGTGGGCAAGACCACCCTGATGGAGATGATCGTCGGCGCGGAAAAGCCGGACGCGGGCACCATCAAGGTCGGCGAGACTGTGCAGATTTCCTACGTCGACCAGAACCGGTCCCGGATCGACCCGGCCAAGAACGTCTGGGAAGTGATCTCCGACGGGGAGTCCTACATCAGGGTCGGCCGGACAGAGATACCCAGCCGTGCGTACGTGGCGGCCTTCGGCTTCAAGGGCGCGGACCAGCAGAAGCCCGCGGGCGTCATGTCCGGTGGTGAGCGCAACCGGATGAACCTGGCGCTGACCCTCAAGCAGGGCGGCAACCTGCTGCTGCTCGACGAGCCCACCAACGACCTGGACGTGGAGACTCTCTCCTCGCTGGAGAACGCGCTGCTGGACTTTCCCGGCTGCGCGGTGATCACCAGCCACGACCGCTGGTTCCTGGACCGGATCGCGACCCACATCCTGGCCTGGGAGGGCGGGGCGAACTGGTTCTGGTTCGAAGGCAACTTCGAGAGCTACGAGAAGAACAAGATCGAACGGCTTGGCGCGGAAGCCGCCCGCCCCCACCGTGTGACCTACCGCAAGCTCACGCGCGGCTGAGCCGCCGGCTGCTGCCCGGGATGAGCCGCCGGACACCGCTTCTGGATGCTGGCCAGCTGGAAAGTGAGCCGTGACCCGCCGGGGGCGGGGTGGGCGGTAACCGCCGGGGGCGGGGTATGCCGGCCGCCCTGCCATGGGTGCCGGTCAAGCGGGGCTGAGTCCGAGATCTGGCCGGTTTCCCTGCCCGGAAGGCTGGTTGACCAGGCTGTGCGCAGCCATGACCAGGTAATCCCACAGCTGAGCGTCGTGGGGCTCGTCGAGGCCGATCTCGTCGAGGGCCGCGCGCATGTGGCGCAGCCAGGCGTCCCGTTCGGCTTCCCCGATGGAGAAATGCGCGTGGCGCATCCGCAGCCGGGGATGACCGCGCCGCTCGTCATAGGTGCGCGGGCCGCCCCAGTACTGGATCAGGAACAGGCGCAGGTGCTCCTCGGCGGGGCCGAGGTCCTTGCTGGGGTACACGGCGCGCAGCTCTGGGTCGGCCGCCACCTTGAGGTAGAACGAGTGCACCAGG
>DPMS01000104.1 GCA_003541285.1 Actinomycetota bacterium | reverse complement strand
CACCTTCCCCATGACACCGCCCGAAATGCCCGGTTCTTCATCGGCATCGTAAACGCCGCCAAGATGGGGATCCTCAGCGCCGGGCAACAGTGGCGGAGTTCTTGCGTGAGGACCCGCTGGAGGGAGAGCTTCGCGAGCGGATGGCGGCGGCTCTGGTCGGCGTCGCTGGGGCTGGGGAGGTGGCTGAGGACGACCGGGAGGTCTGGCTGGTCACCGGGAGTCCTTCGGGGGAGGCCCTGATCCGCGCGGCGGCCGGTGTGGTGGACGGTCTTGCTCATCGTGCCCGGGCGTATCTGGATGCCCATGGCTGAGGGGTCGTTGGTCGGCCCGCCGTGCGTGGAGAGGACAGGGCGCCCGAGGCGCGCCCTTTGCCGGGCAGCGTGTTGTGCTGCCGGTTGGGTCGGGCGGGCCGCGTTTGGCGTTGGTGGGGTTCCTCGTGGCCAGGCCGTTTGGGAGCCTGTGGGTGTGCGGCCCGGCCCCGCCGCTTGTTTCCTCCTCGTCAGCTGGGGTAAGCGGGTGTGCGCGGCCAAGCTGTCACAGGTCAGTGGTCCATTCGGTGACGAGCTTGCCGCTGGTTGCCGGGGTGCCAGCGTTCAGACTCTCCCTGTTTCCCTGGGGTGAGTGTCGCCGGTGATGGCCTGCTCGATGGCGGCCCGCAGCCCGGCGGCGGTGGTGGCGTGCACGGTGACCGCGGGGCACCAGGCGGTCCACTGCCCGTCCTGATGGGTGACGCCCCAGCCCGGCTAGTCGTCGGCTATGGCCTGCGGGTACTCATCCCACGGCCTGGGATCGCGTGCGGTCATGGGCCCGTAGGGCTGGTCAGCGCCGCGCGCAACTCGTCCGCATCGGAAGTGACGACGGTGTGTGGGCTGGCCCCCGCCTGGCGGCGGACGGCTACTAACCTGGCGCGTTCCCCGGTCACCTCCTGCCAGATCCGGAAGCCTGGGAACTCGTGCTGCAAGCTGGCCAGGTCGCCGGCCGTGGCGGCGGCGTTTTGGGCCGGGCTGGTCATCGCGTGCCTCCGTGGGGCGGGTGATCACCGTTAGCTGACACCCGACCGTGAGCCCATCGCGACGACACTGTTAGACATCTAGGGACAACTTTGGCCAGCCTGGATGGTCAGAGACGGTCATTCGTGGAAAGCTGGCAGCCATGGTGAACGAGCGGTTGCGGCGGTGCATGCTGCGGGCCGGGCTGGGCACCGAGTCGCTGGCCGAAGCGGCGCAGGTCTCCACCAAGACGGTGCAGCGGTGGCTGCGGGGCGAGGCCGTGCCCTACCCGCGGACCCGGTACCGGGTCGCGGCGATCGTGGGTGAGGACGAGAGCTACCTGTGGCCCGGCGCGGTGGACCGGGCCTCGCTGGCCGGGGCGGAGCTGGTCGCGGCCTATCCGCGGCGCACCGACGTGCCGGCCCAGCTGTGGACCGAACTGCTGGCGCAGGCGCAGCGCAGTGTGGACGTGCTGGCGTTCGCGGGCCTGTTCCTGGCCGAGGAGCACCCGGACTGGACACCGCNNCCACGTGTACGGCATCCTCGCCGCCTACACCCCCACCCTGCGGCTGCGCCGGGTAGACGGCGTGTACTACGGCACCTACCTGGAATCGTTCGAGCGGGTCTGGGCATCAGCCCGGCCCTTCGCCCCCCAGGACAGCCCGGACGGCGGGCCAGCGTGAGCGGCCGCAAGGACCGGCCGCGCCGGGTGGACTACTGGCACGACCCAGCCGCGCCCAAGCCGACCAGCCGCAAACCTTCCGCGAGTGTGATCGTCCGTAACAGCGCCGGGAATCTGCTACTGCTGCGCCGCTCGGACTCTGGCCGGTGGACGATCCCCACCGGCGGGCTGAAAAAGAACGAGACCCTGACCCAGTGCGCGGTCCGTGAATGCCGCGAGGAAACCGGCCTCGACATCGAGATCACTGGCCTGGTCGGGGTGTTCAGCGACCCCGGGCACGTGATCGCTTACGCCGACGGCGAGGTCCGCCAGCCCGTCAACACCTGTTTCTCCGCACGGGTCATCGGCGGGAACCTGACCACCAGCGACGAGGCGACCGAAGTGGCCTGGGTGCCACCCGCCCGGCTTGACGAGTACGACATCCACTCGGCAATCTTGCGGCGCATCGCCCACGGCCTCCAGCCCAGCACCACCCCGCACGTGGACTAACACACGAGATGCTTGCACGAGGGAGCGGATCTTCGGTCAGTGGTGTCACGATGATGGGAAAGAACAGACATCGGGTAGACGAGAATGGCCAACGATGACCACGGCTGATGTACCGGCGTATCACGAGCTGCTGTGGCCTGCGCTTCAGGCGGTGACTGAGCTGGGTGGGTCTGCGTCGATCAGTGAGATCGCGGAGACGGTTATCAAGCGCCAAGGGTTCAGTGACGCCCAGCAGGCTGTGCTGCACAACGATGGGCCGGAAACCGAGATCGGTTACCGGCTTGCGTGGGCCCGCTCGTACCTGAAAGGGATGGGCCTGCTCACAAACAGCGCCCGGGGTATCTGGGCACTGACCGATGAGGGCACCGCGCTGGTCACCGACCCCGATGCCACCGACAGCCAGCGCCGCGAACGGGTCCGTCAGCTGTGGCAGGCTCATCTGGCGGAGATACGCAAGGCCCGCAAGGTGCGGCCGTCCCAGGATGCCCCTGAGCCCGATGCAGCAGGGCTGGCCGGGGGGCGGGGCTGGAAGGAGCAGCTACTCGACCAGCTGATGGATATGTCCCCAGATGCCTTCGAGCGGCTCGCCCAGCGGCTACTGCGCGAGGCCGACTTCGACAGTGTCAACGTGACCGGCAAGAGCGGCGATGGCGGCATCGACGGGCTCGGCGTCTACCGGCTCGGCCTGGTCAGCTTCCCGGTCTTCTTCCAGTGCAAGCGCTACCGGGGCAGCGTCAGCCCGGGCGCAGTCCGCGACTTCCGTGGCGCGATGGCAGACCGGGGCGACAAAGGCCTGCTGATCACCACCGGCACGTTCACCGCCGACGCCAAAAAGGAAGCCACCCGCGATGGCGCACCGCCGGTCGACCTCATCGACGGCGACCGTCTGTGCGACCTTCTCAAGCGCTACGAGCTCGGCGTCCGCACGGCTACCCGGACAGTCGAAGATGTCTCCATCGATAGGGCGTTCTTCGGCGAGATCTGATGAGAACTGCACTGTCAGCGGCAGATCCGTGCGTACAGGCGAGACGCGAGCCTGAGGCCGGTGAGCTGGCGGACGGCATGCGTAGCGTCCACGGCACCGCGATGTCAGGATCGAAGTGTGGATGAGATCACCAGCAGGTTCGTGGTCCCGTTCTACCTTCATGTCCTGCACGGCAACGTTGTCTATCTGCGTCGGCGCTGTGAACGCGTCAAAGTCTTGAAGCAGATGCGGGCAGTCGCGGGCTTGGTGACATTCGAAAACGCGCCGCATTTGTGGCCGATAGGCTGGCAGGAAAGCCTCATGGCGCGCCTGCCACGGCCGGAGCTTTGAGGACCAGGAAGCCGCGAGCTAGTAAGACCAAGACGCTTTTGTACGGTGGATTACGAGAAGAGGAATCTACAGGCGGAAGGGGAATCCATTCACATGCGATACTACGTCTACGTGT
>DPMS01000443.1 GCA_003541285.1 Actinomycetota bacterium | reverse complement strand
CCGGACCTATCCCCGGGCCGCGCCCAGGTAGCGCCCGTCCCGCTCACCGAGGCGCAGGCGCAACGCCTCATCCAGGAAGCGGTCGCCGCGGTCCAGGCTGCCCAGCCCGCGTGGACCGAAGCCGACCTGATCCGCCACCTCGGCGGGCGCCTGCCCGCCGAGGTCCCGGTCATGTCCCGCCAAGGCGCGGCCACCCTGCTCCCGGCCCTGGCGCACCGCGCGCTCACGACTGAAGCGGTCATGCTCTCAGCCCCGGAATGGCCGCGGGTGCCGGACTGCCTGCGCCGCGCCGACGGTGAGAGCCTGGGCGTGGCGGCCGCCTACCGGGAACGGTACGGGCACACCCACCCCGCCGACCCGATCGGCCCCGNNCTGATGCGGGTCGCGCAGCGCGACGCCCACGTCAAATCGGTCCGCGCCGGGCATGAGGCGCGCGCCGCCAGCGATGGGGAGGTGGCGGGGCGGCACCGGCGGCTGGCGCGGGTGTGGCGGGCGCTGGAGGCCAAAGCAGCGCGGGAGGCGGACCTGCTCGCCGCGGTGCAGGAGACCCGGCGGCAGTGGGAAGCGGTCACCGAGTCCACCCGGCGGATCGCGGTCGCCGCCGACGTGGAGCTACGGCGCCGGCACCCCGGCAGGGAGATCCCGCCGTTGCGGCCACACCTCACCGAAGCAGCGGGCATCGCCTGGCCGGAGGCCCCCGCACCGGGTGCAGATATGAAGGTATGGGTGCAGCTCACGCTCGACGGCCCGGCGCACCTGCTCCCCGGCCCCACACCCCACCAGCAGCAGAACGAGCTTGCGCCCAGCAGGCAGCGCGAAGCCGCCGGCCAGCTCATGCTCGGCCTGACCCCCGAGGCTGCGCACGAGGACATTCCTGAGCAGGTGCTGCGGATCCGGGACAACGCCAAGATTGCCCAGGCCAAGCCAGACGAACTGGCCAAACCCCCTGCCCGGGACCGAGGAAGACGACCTGTCACCGGGGCTGGCCTGGCCAGCCCAAGCCAAGCGGGAACGAGCAGCGGTCCTGCAGCCACCTAAGCCCGAGGTGGTCCCCTCCGCCCGGGTCGTGGAGGAGTATGAGGCAGCCCAGGCTGGTGCCGGGCCCGGCGAACCGGAACGAGGCTAACCAGTGACGGAGGAGCGGCTTACGGTAGGCATCGTGACCGGACACGTGTCATCGGACTCAGGGTCTGCTGCCCTCCGGCTTGGCGGGCCATTGCCCGCCGCCATCGTCAGGCCCCATCACCAGGTCGAAGCCGTACTCGCCCCAGAGCAAGCTCGAAATGGGGACCGGTGGCCCGGTGGCGCAGGCATGGCGGTGGGCGCTGGCTGGTGCATGCTGGTTGCCGGTTTGCCGCGCATACACCAGGGCGCGCTCCGCAGTCTGCGTCTGCTCTGGCGTAGTCACCGTGCCAATCACGCGGCTGCCCGGCCAGGACCCACGCCTCGGCCAAGCCCTCAAGATCACCTTGGGCCTCGAGGATGGCTGTTGTCACTTATGTCCTCCTCAGGAATGCCGCGGACACGGGCTGCCTGAGGGTGGCAGTCAGCGACCGGGCAGCGGGAGAGGCGAACTCGCGTTGAACGGCCCGACCGTCATCACCGGGCCATAAGACCCCAGCCGCAGGCGGCACGCCAAGGTTTGCCGGGCGGAGGGACCTGGCCAAGGTGAAGCGGGGGATGCGGAAGGCTGCGGGGCTGGCACGGAGCGGGTGATCGCCTGCGCGGTGCCGTTGCGGCACGGGCGGTGGGGGCCCCGCTTGGGGGCGGGTCCCTGGTGCCGCAGCCGCAAATCCGATTCACCGCTCCAGCGTGGGGGTCGTTGTTCTGCGAGGCTGGCGAGCAAGGTGCGGGTCTGTTCGGCTAGTGGCAGCATCCGCCGGTCCTCATAGAATTGCAGCGCTCCGCGGAGGCTGGCTTCGGCGTCGCCGAGCAGCCCGGCCAGCCGCGACACCTCCGCTTGCGCGACCAGCATCTCGGCCAGTTCCGGTGCGCCGCCTGTTGCGGGGATCTGCGCCACCGCCTCCTCCGCCAGCCGGGCGGCTGCGCCGAACTGGCCACGCCGCGCGAGCAGTTTCGCCCTGGTTGCCCGCCAGCGGGCCTGGGCGTAGATATCGCCAGGGCCGGCGAGCGCCTCGGCTTCCTCGGTCAGCCGCAGCGCCTGCCCCAGCCGCCGCTGCGCGTAGGCGGCCTCGGCGAGCAGGGTTACGGCATCTGCGCGCCATCCCCGTTCGCCCATTGCGCGCAGCACGTCGTACGCCTGCCGCAGGTTCCGCTCGGCCGCGGCGGGATCCCCGGCAATCATCTCGATCCGGCTGGGCTGGAAGGCGCATATGGCCCAGTCGAGTCTTGCCCCCGCCCGGCTGTATATGGCTTGACTGCGCGTGCATGCCGCACGTGCGTCGGGGAAGCGGCCGGCGTAGCCGTAGAGCCGTGAGAGCGGGTGGAGTATCGCCGCCTCGGCCCATGGGTCGCCGGAGGCCGCCTCGAGCAGCCGCTCGGCGCGGCCGACCGCCACGTCGACCGGTATCGGCAGGTCCTGGAGGTTAGCTACCAGCCAGCTCCTGGACTCCAGTTCCGCGCGGTGGTTGGCGCTTAGCCGGGCATATGTGCCGGCGCGCTCGAGGGCCTCCTCGGCACCCAACGGGTCACCAGCACGCCAGAAACGCAACTTGCCGACCAAAAGCCACGCCTCGGCCAAACCCTCCGAGTCGCCTTCGGATTGCAGCAGCGCGGCGGCCGCTTCGCATTCTTCGAGCGCTTCGGCATACCTTCCGTCTTGCTCCGCGTGGATCTCCGCGAGCAGCACGCGGATCCGTGCCTGCACCGCAAGCATGCCCGCCGCCGCGGCAACATGAGAGCCTTCCAACAGCACCGCTTCGGCTTGTTCCAGGTCACCAGTCTCATATAGGACGGTCCCAAGCAGCCGGAGCAGCCCCGCCCGCTGCTCCCGCGCGTCCTGTGGCCATAGTGCCAGCGCTGCCCGGTAGAGCCGGGCGGCGCTGGGGTAGGCGTTGAGGGCCAGGGCGTGATCGCCAGCGCGTTGCAGCGCGGGCCTGGCCCGGGCCGCCAGGCCGGTGGTGTCCTGGTGGGCGGCGCGGGCCAGCTCCAGCGCGGCCAGGTAATGGTGGGCGAGCATCTCAGCGTGATCATCGGGCCGTCCCAGCGACTCAATCCAGCCCGCCGCCTTGAGGTGTTTGCCGGCCCGGGTAGCGCGGGGGATCTGCCCGTAGGCGGCGTCGCGCAGCAGCACATGCAAGAAGGCGTACTGGGTTTCACCAGCCAGCGAGGAGTGGCGCTCGCGGCGGATGAACTGCTTGCGCTCCAGCCCATGCGGAGACTCCTCCAGCCCAGGGGGGTGGCGCCGAGCGCGGCCGCTGCGCCGGGCCAAAAAAGCTTCCCGATCACGGCGGCGTCCTGCAGCAGCCGCTTCTCGGCGGGTGGCAGTGCGTCCAGCCGGGCGCTGATGATGCCTTGCACCGACTCGGGCACCGGGAGCTGCCGACTGGCCCGGTGTTCGGTGAGCATCTGGGCGTACTGTTCGGCATACAGCGGGTTGCCGCCGGCGTGGGCCAGCAGCGCCGCCTCCTGTCCCGGCTGCAGCGCCGAGGGGCCGAGCAGCGATTCGACCAGCCGGGCGGTGTCGGCGTCCGACAGTGGGGCCAGCGACAAGGTGAGCGCGTTGGGCTTGCCGCCGCCCCAGCCCGGCCGCCGGGCCAGCAGCTCGGCGAGTGGCATTTTTGAGTGGCACACGCTATAGAGAAGCTCTCGCTACCAGGCACTTCGCGCACATTGCATAGAGCGTCTCCTCTTCGAGGATAAGGTCCGGGCGGCCGGAACCCGCTTGTTGAGCTCGTGAGACTGCTGTAACTGTCGGCGCGTGAGTGCTCCCAGTGGGCTCTCCGCGCCAGGAACGCCGCCGCCAATACCTGTGTTCCCGACCCTGCCGTGTCATTTGCTAACGAGGAAGTCCGGTCCTGTTGAGCCGCCACGCGGACGGCAGACAAACCGAGCAGAGCGACGCCTCGCCGTGTTACGTGCCGGAAGAGTGTCGGTGTGCCGTCCTACGATGTCGGTCGTGCCGAGTGTGGACGAGATCGCGTGGCTCCGGGACAACAGCCCGGCGTGGCGGCTGCTCCGCGCGGACAACGCACCGCTGGTGCTGAGTTTCCTGCACCGGGTGTTCGTCGCGGGCAACGTCCGGTCCATCTCCGCGGCCGAGCTGGTCAGCCGCCTGGACGACGAGTTGTACGCGCTGAACCAGTCCGACAGCGAACGGGCCACCCCCAGGTTCCCTAAGCCGGCCAAGGCCTACCTCGACGACTGGGCGGCGCCCGCGGCTGGCTGGCTGCGCAAGTACTATCCCGAGGGCACCGACGAGCCGCACTACGATGCCACGCCCGCGGTCGAGAAGGCGCTGCAGTGGCTGGACAGCCTGCGTGAGCGCGAGTTTGTGGGCACCGAGTCGCGGCTGAAGGTGATCGTCGAGCTGCTCCGGCAGATCGTGTTCGGCACCGAGCCCGATCCCGGGGAACGGCTGGCCGAGCTGCGCCGTCAGCGGGAGGCCATCGACGGGCAGATAGCCCGGATCGAGGGGGGCGAGCTGCCGATGCTCGACGAGACCGCGGTGCGCGACCGCTACCAGCAGTTCGCGGGCACCGCACGGGAGCTGCTGGCCGACTTCCGCGAGGTGGACGAGAACTTCCGCAAGCTCGACCGCCAGCTCCGGGAGAAGATCGCCGGCTGGCACGGCGGCAAGGGTGAGCTGCTGGACGACGTGCTCGGCAGCCGGGAATCGATCGCCGGCTCGGATCAGGGCCGGTCCTTCCAGGCCTTCTATAGTTTCCTGCTGTCGCAGGCGCGCCAGGAGGAGCTGTCCAGCCTGCTGGACCGGGTGCACGCGCTGGCCGGGATCGCCGAGCGCGACGGCAGGCTGCGGCACATTCACTACGACTGGCTGGACGCCGCGCAGCGCACCCAGGCCACGGTCCGCCAGCTCTCCGAGCAGCTCCGGCGGTTCCTCGACGACCAGGTGTGGTTTGAGAACCGCCGGGTGATCGACATTCTGCGCAGCATCGAGGGCCGGGCGCTGGAGCTGCGCGAAACTGGGTCCGTCCCGGTCGCTATGGAGCTTGACGCGCCCTCGCCGGCCATCCGGCTGCCGCTGGAGCGCCCGCTGTACGCGCCGGTGCAGAAGGCCCGCCTGTCCAGCGACACGGTCCGCGACGCTGACGAGGAGACTGACCCGGCGGCCCTGTTCGAGCAGGTGTACGTGGACCCGGAGCCGCTGCGCGGCGGTGTCCGCCAGGCGCTGCGCAGCCAGCCGCGCGTCGGCCTGGCCGAGCTGGTCGCGCGGTACCCGCTCCGGCAGGGCGTCGCGGAGCTGGTCACCTACCTCTCGCTGCGGGACGAGGCGTTCGCGATCGTCTACGACGAACAGCACCGTGACCAGATCACCTGGTCCGCCGTTGACGGCCGGGAGCGCACCGCGACGCTGCCGCGGGTTACCTACGCCAGGAGGGGCGGATGACCGCCGAACCGGATCTGCCGCTCGCCGTCACCCAGCTCATGAAGGGCGTTGTCTACCGAGACACGCACGACCACGCGTGGCGCAGCCTGCTCGAATTGCAGCCGCAGGCCCGGGACTACGTGGATGTGCTGGGCCTGCAGGTGGTCATCGACGAGGCCGAAGGCTATGCGTTCCTCCGCCAGCGCCCGGGGGACCCGGACGATTCCGCCCCGCTGCCCCGGCTGATCCCGCGCCGGGCGCTGTCCTTCCACGTCAGTCTGCTGCTCGCGCTGCTGCGCAAGAAGCTGGCCGAATTCGACGCCCAGGGCGCCGATACCCGGCTGATGCTGACCCGGGATCAGATAGCCGAGATGGTCCGGGTGTTCCTTCCCGCGACCAGCAATGAGGCTAGGCTCACCGACCAGATCGACGCGCACATCAACAAGGCCGCCGAACTCGGCTTCCTGCGGCCCGCGAAGAACTCCGAGCAGACCTACGAGGTGCGGCGCATCCTCAAGGCATTCGTCGATGGCCAGTGGCTGGCCGACTTCGACACCAGACTGGCCGAGTACGCCGCGCTGCTGGCGGGGGAGGAGCAGGAGTGACCGGCTTCCGGCTGGCTCGCCTGGAGCTGTACAACTGGGGCACGTTCGGCGGCCGGGTCTGGACGCTCGGCCTGGACGGGCAGAACGCGTTGCTCACCGGGGACATTGGCTCCGGGAAGTCGACCATCGTGGACGCGGTGACCACGCTGCTGCTGCCAGCCCAGCGCATCTCCTACAACAAGGCGGCCGGGGCCGACACCCGGGAGCGGAGCCTGCGGTCCTACGTGCTCGGATACTACAAGACTGAGCGCAACGAGGTCACCGGGGCTACCAGGCCGGTGGCGCTGCGGGGCAGTTCGGATTACAGCGTGCTCCTCGGCGTGTTCACCAACCCCGGCTATGACGCGACCGTGAGCCTGGCCCAGGTGTTCTGGTTGCGTGGGGATGTGGCGGGCCAGCCGGACCGGTTCTACGTGACCGCCGACCGGGCGCTGTCGGTGACTGGGGACTTCGCGGACTTCGGTGCCGACATGTCGGCTCTGCGCCGGCGGCTGCGGGCCGCCAGCGGGGTCCGGGTGCACGAAGGGTTCCCCGACTACGGCAAGGATTTCCGCCGCCGCCTGGGAATCGAGTCGGAGCAGGCCATGGAGCTGTTCCACCAGACGGTCTCGATGAAATCGGTGGGCAACCTCACCGACTTCGTCCGCGATCACATGCTGGAGCCGTTCGACGCGGCCGGCGCCGTGGCCAGCATCGTCGCCCACTTCGAGGACCTGACCAAGGCCCACGAGGCGGTGCAGCGCGCCGAGGCGCAACTGACCGCGCTGACCCCGCTGCTCAAGGACTGCGACTCGGCCGACGCGGTGCGGGCGGAGATCGTCGCGTTCGACGCCCAGCGGGCCGCGCTGCGGTACTACTTCGCCGATCTCAAGGGCGGGCTGACGAGCGCGGAGCTGACCGGGATCGCGACGGAACGGGCCAAGCTGGACGCTCAGCGCCAAGAGCTCGAAACCGCGCTCGCCCAGCTGCGCGACCGCGAGACGAACCTGCGGGTCGAGTTGGCCGGCCACGGCGGGAAGCGGCTCGCCGAGATCGAGCGTCAGCTCGCCGAGTGTGACCAGGCGTGCCAGGCCCGGATGGGCAAGGCGGAACAGTTCGCCGCGCTGCTGGCCGACGCGGACCTGAGCCCGGTGGAAACCGGCGAGCAGTTCGCCGTGCGGCGCCGCGAGATCACAGCGGCCCGGGACGCCGCCAAGCAGGATCTCGCTGATCAGCAGAACGCGCTGATGGAGACCGGGGTGCGGGCGAAAGCCCTGCAGGACGAGGCCGCCGATGTCAACGCCGAGCTGCGCAGCCTGCGGGAGCGCAAGACGAACATCCCGAAGAAGCAGCTGGAGCTGCGCGGGTGGCTGTGCCGCGAGCTGCGGATCGGGGAAGACTCGCTGCCGTTCGCCGGGGAGCTGATCGCGGTCCGGGACGACGAGGCCGACTGGGAGGGCGCGGCGGAGCGGCTGCTGCACGGCTTCGCGCTGTCGGTGCTCGTGCCGGACGAGCACTACGCCGCCGTGTCCGACTGGATCGACGGCCACCACCTCAAAGACCGGGTGGTGTACTACCGCGTACCCGAGCCATCGCGGGCCGGGGCGGCGCTACCCCAGCACGGGCCGGGCACGCTGGCCGCCAAGCTGACGGTCAAGGACACGCCGTTCGCGGGATGGCTGGAACACGAGCTCAGCCGGCGCGCCGACCACGCCTGTGTCGAGACGATGGCGGAGTTCCGCCGGATGCCCCGGGCGATCACCAAGGCCGGGCAGGTCAAGGGCAGTGGCGGGCGGCATGAGAAGGACGACCGGTTCCGCATCGACGACCGCCGCCAGTATGTGCTCGGCTGGTCCAACCAGCGCAAGCTCGATGCACTGCTGGACCAGGCCGCGACACTGGCCGGCCGCCTCAGCGAGGTCGCGGCCGAGCAGCAACGGCACGAGAAGGCGCAGGACGCCGCGATCGAGCGCGGCCAGGTGCTCGCCGGGCTGGACCAGACGCGCGACTTCACCGAGATCGACTGGCAGTCCGTGGTCATCCGCGCCGAGCAGCTCCGGGCCGAGCAGGGCGAGCTGGAGGCCGCGTCGGCCGAACTGGCCCGGCTCAACCGCGAACTCGACACGGTCAAAGAACAGATCAGCGGCGCCAACGAGAAACTACGTGCGCTTGACGGACGTCTCGGGGGACTGGACACCCGGCAGCAGGCGGCCGAGGGTGTGCTCCGCGAGGTGCGGGGCATCCTGGCCGAGGATGCCGCCGAGCCCGCCGGGGGCCAGTTCGCCGCGATCGGGGAAATGCTGGCCAAGGCCGGGCAGCCGGCCCCGGCGACCGCCGCGGCCTGCGACCGGGCCGAAACGGACGCCGGCACCGAGGTCGCCGCGCTGACTGAAAGGCGGCGCGACCGGCTGTCCCGGCTGTCTAACAAGATCGTCGCGGCGATGGGGGAGTTCCGGCGGCAGTACCCGGTGGAGACGGCCGAGCTCGACGACTCGGTGGAGTCCGCCGACGGCTACCGCGAGCTGCACGGCCGGCTCACCGGCGACGACCTGCCCCGGTTCCGGCTTCAGTTCAAGACGTACCTGAACCAGAACACGATCCGGGACATCGCCGGCTTCCAGTCCCAGCTGAACAAGCAGGCTGAGCTGATCCGGCAGCGGATCGCCACGATCAACACCTCGCTGGTCGGCGTGGACTACAACCCGGGCCGCTACATCCGGCTGGAACCGCTGCCGTCCCCGCACGGCGACATCCGTGACTTTCGCGCGGACCTGCGCGCCTGCACCGACGACACGGTCTCCGGCGAGGACTCCGATCACTACTCTGAGCAAAAGTTCCTGCAGGTGAGCCGCATCATCGAGCGGTTCCGCGGCCGCGAGGGGCTGACCGAGGCGGACCGGCGGTGGACGAGGTTCGTCACCGACGTGCGGAACTGGTACACGTTCGCCGCCTCCGAGCGGTACCGCGAGGACGGCACCGAATACGAGCATTACGCCGACTCCGGCGGCAAGTCCGGCGGGCAGAAGGAGAAGCTCGCCTACACGATCCTGGCCGCCTCGCTGGCCTACCAGTTCAAGCTGGAATGGGGTGCGGCGAAGTCCCGGACGTTCCGGTTCGCGGTCATCGACGAGGCGTTCGGCCGGGGCTCCGACGAATCGACCCGGTTCGCGCTGGAACTGTTCGGCCGGCTCGGCTTGCAGTTGCTGATCGTCACCCCGCTGCAAAAGATCCACGTCATCGAGCCGTACGTGTCCGCGGTGGGCTTCGTCGACAACCCGCAGAGCAACAACTCGCGGCTGCAGACGCTCACCATCGACGAGTACCAGGCCCGCCGGGCCGCGCACCAGATCGCCCAGCAGATCGAGGTCAGCGACCTCGTCCCCGCGGCTGGGAGCTGACGTGCCCACGGCACGGGCCCGGCCGGGCCCGCTGGCTGACGGCCCCGGGCAGTGGACCCGCCCGGCCGACATCCGCACGGCGATCCGGAAGAAGTGGGACTCCGGCGCGCTGCTGACCCGTTTCGCGGCCGGGCAGGACTGGGCCCCGCTCAGCATCCCGATCCGCGGCCCATCCGCCCGGCAGATCGGCGAGCACCTGGCCGAGGTACGGCAGTGGGCCGCCGAATGGGCCGCCGCCGCGGGCGGGCCGCTGCGCGTGGAATACAAGCAGGTCGGCGGCCGGGACTTCGGCGCGAACAGCATCCCGGGCCGCGCCTGGCTGGACGGCTACGAGGACGCCTGGGCGCTGCTGCGGGTGGGCGCCGAGGTCCGCCGCCTGACCGGGCTGATCACGGCAGCCCGCGGCACCCGCCTGGTCCGGTGGCTGACCTGCCATCCGATGCGGGCGCTGCGGCTGGCGGATGACTGGGACCGGCTGCTGGCCACCGTCCGGTGGATCGAGCAGCACCAGGCGCCCGGCATGTACCTGCGCCAGGTCGACGCGCCCGGCGTCGACACCAAGTTCATCGAGCGGCACAAAGGCGTGCTGGCCGAGTTGCTCGACGCACAGCTTGATCCCTCCCGGGTGGCGGGAGGCGTGTCCGACTTCGCCGGACGCTATGGCTTCCTGCGCAGGCCCGGCTATGTCCGATTCCGGATGGCTGGCCGTTTCCGGGGATTCTCCGAGCTGTCCGTCCGCGCGGATGAGTTCACAGCACCGCCGGAGGGCATCACCCGGGCCTACATCCTTGAGAACGAGATCACCTACCTCTCCTTCCCGGTCCCGTCGGCGGCGATAGTAATCCTGGGTGGCGGTTACGCCGTCCCGGTGCTCGAGCTGCTCGGCTGGCTGTGCGGCCTGGACGTGGTCTACTGGGGGGATATCGACACGCACGGCTTCGCGATCCTCAACCGGTTGCGCCACCATCTGCCGCAGGCGCGCTCCATGCTCATGGACCGGGTCACCCTGCTGGGCCACCGGGACCGCTGGGTCACCGAGCCGTCTCCGACTGCCGTGACCCTGGACCGCCTCGACTCGGCCGAATCAGATCTCCACGCCGACCTCATCTCGGGTTTCTACGCCCCGTCCGTCCGCTTGGAGCAAGAACGCATCAGCTTCTCGGC
>DPMS01000065.1 GCA_003541285.1 Actinomycetota bacterium | reverse complement strand
GTCCAGGCGGCCGTCCGGGCCACGGTAGATCGCGAAGGTGACCGCGAACGCCTTCCGGGCGGCACTGACAGTGCCCCGGGCGGCGGCGTAGGCGCCCGCGGCGCCGGCCCGCACCGCCGTGACGGTGAAGCCAGCCGGGGTGAGCCAGGACCGGACCGCCCGCACCTGCGCTGGCGCCGGGCCGAACCGGGCCGTGACCTGATCCGGGGACAGGTAATGGTGGTACAGCGCGCTGGTGGGAGTGGAGACCGCGGCCGCGTACCCACTCAGCCCGGCCGGGTCCCGGCTGGCCAGGTACACCCGCAGGTTCACGGTGCCCGCGGTGACGCCGCTGGCGCCGAAGCGCCTGGCCGGCACCGCCCACGACGGATGGGTGCCGGGAACTGGGACCCGTGTGGCCGCCAGGCCCGCCCGTGAACCCGCCGCCCGCGCCGGGGTGTCCCAGCCGAGGCCGCCCAGCAACAGCGCCCCAGCGGCGATGATCGCACAGGCCCGCAGCCCCGCGATGTCCGGCATCCGTCCCCTCCTGCGCATGCGATGGATCACATTGATTACGGATAGCAACTAGAGCGTTACCCATAGTTACAACGCGTGACACGTCCGGCGCGGTGGGCCGGCCGGGTGCCGCCGTGCTGCCGGCCAGCCACGGGCTGTACGTGCTGCTCGCCGGCCGCAGGTCAAAGCACGATGACGGTGGTCCAGCCGAGGCTGCCGTCCGGGCCGGCCGCGGCGATCCGGTAGTAGCCCGGCGCCGGGAACTTCACGCGCAGCGATGCCCGCCCTCCGGCCAGCACGGCCGAGGCTGGGAAACTGGCCTGTGCGGTGACCCCGGCGGGTTTGGTCAGGGTGAGATGCACCTGCCCCGACAGAGCCCGGTCCAGGGTCAGCCCGCCAGTCTCGGCCTCCAGGTTGATCGTGAGCCAGTGCCGCGCCCGCGGCGCCTTGACCTCCAGCAGGTCGCTGCGGCCGTGGAACCCGATCGTGTCGGCAGGGGCCACCGGTGGCCGCGGCGGCGGCAACGCCGGCTGGTGGAAGTCGAATGCGCCGAGCAGATCGTTCTGCGTCGCGTTGAGCCTGGTGAGCGGTGGCAGGTTCCACAGGTGCTGCATGAAGGACAGGACGGAAACGCTGGTGGACCGGTGCCAGTAGGAGCCGCGGCGGGCCCACGGGCTGACGATGACCAGCGGGACGCGGGTGCCGTAACCGCGCGCCCGGGGCGGGCCCACGTGGTCCCAGAAGCCACCGCCCTCGTCGTAGGTGACGAAGATCGCGGTTGACCGCCAGTAGCGGCTGCGGGCGACGGCGCTCATCAGTTGCCCGAGCCAGGCGTCACCCTGCCCGATGTCCTCCCGCGGCTCCTGGCTGTACCCCACGCCGGGCCGGACGAAGGAGAAGGCCGGCAGGTGGCCGCGGCGCAGGTCGGTGAAGAACTGGCTGGCTGTGGTGAGGTCGCGGGCATGGCCGGGCGGGATGAGCTGCTGCCAGACCGTGCCGCGCAGCACCCACCGGGGCAGTGCGTAGTAGATCTTCCAGCTGCGGCCGTGAGCGGTCAGTTCGTCGAAGATGGAGTACCACGGTTCGGGGTGGGGGCCGGGCCGGCCCGCGTTCCAGCCGTGGTCGGTCCCGGTCAGCGCCGTCAGGACGTTGGGACCGGTCGGGCCGACCACCGGCTGGAAGTCGCGGCCTGCGAGTTCGTAGGCCCCGGCGAGATACTGCAGGTCAGGATCAAATTCCTGGCCGAACGTGGTGACCGCCTGGATGCCGAACGGAGGGTCGGTGTAGCGGTCCATGAGGTAACCCCGGCCGGGCCGGAAGTCCATCGCCCGCAACTCGGCCGCCCGGCTGTTGACGATGCCGCCCTGGACGTCGCCCTCGTTCGGCGGCGCGGACACCGGGTGACCCCGGCTCGTGGCCCCCAGCCAGGGGAACAGGTTGTCGAAGGTGTGGTTCTCCAGCATGATCTCGATGACGTGCCGGACCGGCGCCCCGGCCGCCCCGGTGGCTCTGGTGACGGCCGCCGGGACGGGCGCTGTCATCGCCGCCAGCAGGGCCACCGCTGGCAGGCCGGCCATTCGCAGTGCTGCCCGCACGCGCCCCCCGGGTGCTCACGTGATCTGCCGTCCTTGCAGACAACACCCCGTTTTGCCTGGTCAGAGCATGATCTACTGCTGAGACACCCCGGACTTCCCCACCGCGCCGGCGCCGCAAACCGGCCTGGGAGCAACCCCGGCAGACGGCCTCAGCTGAGCGTCGCGACCGCGATGGCGCCGGTGTCCTTGCAGATGGCAAGCCCGAGCCGCCAGCCATTGACATCGAGGACGGCCATGAACGGCAGGCACAGGAAAACGGGGGTATGGAATTTCCCGGATGCCCTGTAATGTCCGGACTGTGGCGGTGGCCGGCCAGATTATGAGCGTCAGTGACCTGCCCTTGTGGAGTGTGGCTGCGGTGGCTCTGGCCGGCCTGGCATTCTTCTTCGCCGCGGTCCTGCATGTCCTGCCGCCTGCCCTCCGCCAGCGGTACCTGCGGGTGATGGTCCTCGTCGCCCTCATCTTCCTGCTCCCTGTCCTCGGCAGCCGCGAGCCGCGCGGGCTGCTGTGGCTGGCCGGCATGTTCGGGTCCGGGATGGCGGTGGGGTTGTGGTGGCTGGGCCCGATGCCGGCGGACGTGCCGTCAGCGCAGAACGCGGCCGCCTACCAGCACCCGCAGTATGCGACCGCGGCGCGGCGCGGCCGCGTGGCCGCGTTCGCTGGCCTGGTACTGGCGGCGGGGCTGTGCATCGGGTCGGTGATGTTCATCGGCGGGGTATGAGGCGGCCGGCCATTCTGCCTACACGCCGGTCACCGCGCGGCGCAGCGCGGCTCGCGCCAGCAGGCGGGTGGAGTCCAGCGTGGGCAGCGGGGAATTCGAGTCGTTCATGATCAGCGGTGTTTCCGTGCAGCCGAGGATGACGGCATCGCAGCCCCGGTCCTTCATGCGGCCGATGACCCGCTGGTGATAGGCGATCGCCTCGGGCCGGAAGACGCCGTAGACCAGTTCATCCATGATGATGCGGTTGATCTCCGCTCGTTCGGCTGCGGCCGGGCGCACGTACTCAAGCCCGTGCGCCGTGAGCTTGTCCGGGTACACGTCGCTGTCGGCAAGCCACCGGGTACCGATCAGGCCAAGGCGCCGGAACCCGCGCTTGGCAGCCTGTGTCGCGACCACCTCGGCGATATGCAGCCACGGCAGCGGCGATCGCGGTGCGGCCAGCGGGAGTGCCTGGTGGATGGTGTTGTCGGGACAGATCAGGAAGTCGGCACCGATCGCCGAGAGCTTGTGTGCCGAGGCAAGCATCAGGTCGGCCACACCCTGCCAGTCAGCGCGGTCGAGGCATCGCACGTACTCCGCGAGTGAGGGCGTATGCATCGAGGTCTCTGGGTGGCCGTGAGGGCCGAGGAGGCGGGCGCCTTCGGCGCAGATGGTCCGGTAGCACAGGGATGCGCCTTCGGCGGAGCAGGCAACAATGCCTATGTGCTGGGGCATCCCGTCAGTGTGGGCCAGCCGTCAGGGTCACCGCCAGTAGCGTGGCGGTCCCGGCTATCACGATGGTGCCGATCACCCAGGTGGCCAGCGCCATGTCGAGAATGGCCGGGCCTCATCGCGCCGGCGGGCCACATGCAGGACGGCGCCCCAGTGCCGGCGCAGCCGGCCGTCGGTCCGGCAGGCTAGCCGCCGCCGGATCTCGCTGTGGAGCCGGTCCCGTTTCCACGGTGCCATCGCGATGTGACCCGAGAACGTGCCGAGCAGCCGGATGTACTCGTCGGCTGTGTAGGTGATCTCCCAATCGAAATGCCGGACTGCTACGTGCTCGAACAGGCCGCTGCCTTCGATCTCAGCCCGGCTGTCGGGCAGTTCGCCCGGCTTGGGCCAGATCGTGCCAGGCGGCATCCCCTCGCCGATCTCGTCGTAGACATCCTGGATTTCGCGGAAGAACGGGTCGCCCCCGGCCGGGTGGACATGGGCCGCCTTCCAGAAGGCGAGATGGCCGCCCGGGCGCAGCAGCGCCCACGCTTTCCGGTACCGCACGGCAGGGTCGATCCAGTGCCAGGCAGTGGCGGCGAATACCAGGGCGAAAGTGACTCGCGAGGGTGGCTGCCAGGTCTCGAAATCGGCCTCGGTGATCTCCACGTCCGGGAACCGCGCGAGATCACGCCGTGCTGCTGCCGCCAGTTCCGGCCCGATCTCTACGCAGGTAATCCGGAACCCGCGGCTGGCGAGCGGAGCAGTCGCCTTGCCGGTGGCGCATCCGATCTCCAGCAGCCGGTCGCCGGGCTCAATGCCGCTCAGCTGTATCAGCGCGTCGTACAGCCCGGCCGGGTAGCCCGGCCGGGCCTGCTGGTAGAGATGCGCGGCGGAGTCGAAGGCCGCCCGGAGGCGCTGCCGGTCACTGACCACGAAGACCATCATGGCTGGCACCATCATGGCTGGCCTGAACCGGGACAGCTGCTGGCCTCCTGTCACCGCTCCAGGACCGCCGGCGTGTATGGCGGCCGCCCG
>DPMS01000068.1 GCA_003541285.1 Actinomycetota bacterium | reverse complement strand
GCGCTGCTGGTGATGCTCAGCCCGGGTGCGGCTGGCCTGGTCCAGGTCGAGACAAGCGCGTTCATCGCGGCCGACGCAGCGTTCTGCCTGATCGCGGTGGCCGGCGGAGTGGTGTCAGGTGCGCTCGGGTACCTGCTGGCGGTGCGCCGGCATGGGCCGGTAGCCATGGTCGGGCTGCTGGCCGGCGCACTGGCCGCTGGGTACCTCGCCCGCTGGGCCGGCGAGCAGTCCGGGCTCGTCGGCTTTCACCATCTGCTGGCCACCCTCCCAGTCGGTGCCCATCTGCGGGACCCACTGACGTTGCGCGCCAGCAGTGCACTCGCGTTCTGGCCGATAGTGGCCGGCCTGGTGGCCGGCGGCCTGACAGCCTTCAGTACCCGGGGCCGTGCCAGCGCGGCGGGCTCCTACGCCCCGCTGCACCGTCGCCAGTTGCCGCCGCCTCCCTGGATAACTCCCGGGCGGTGAACCTGCCCGGCAGGTGAACTCCGGCGCCGTGCTCGCTGAGTTCCTCGGGTGAGGCGGCCTCCAGGGCGTCGACGAGGGCGATGCCGCGCCGGGCCCAGCGCGCCTCGTTCCGTGCCCGTTCGGCCAGCCCGCGGTAGACGTGGACCTTGTAGGCGACCAGCGCCTCGTGCAGTTCTTCGGGCATGACCGCGAGCCTGCGCTGCATCAGCGTGGTGGCGCGCCGCTCCAGCGTCTGCGCTGATTGTCGGCGGCAGGACAACCTGGCCGGCGGCGCGCTCGGGGCGTTCCTGGTGCCCATCCTGATCGTCGAGGCGACCCGGCAGCTCCCGGCCTTCGGTTGCCCGGGGCTGATCGACTCGCTCGACTGGGTTGCCATCGGCGCCATCCTGCTCGCCTTCCTGTGGTTCCGCCCGAAAGGCCTGCTCCCTGAGCGCAAGCGGGTGTTCCGGCCCGCGGGGGAGGCCCAGCGGGCGCCTGGCGCGGCGCGCCCGCGGGTGGGACTCGTCAGACGGCGGGCGGGGTCGCCGTGACCGCCGATCCGCAGGAATCGGCTGCCGGGGCGCGGACGCTCGACCGGCTCCGCGTGCACCTCGCTGACCCAAGCGGATGGGTTCGCCCATGCCTCTAAGGGGCGCCGACCGGCCCGGCAGCCGGATCGGCGGTGTCCGCCATGCGGACGGTGCCGCCGGGCAGTGCCCGGGGGTTCATAGACTGGGCGGGTGCTATCCAGGATCGATCTTCGCGGGCAGCCGGCTAGTTCCCTGAGCAGGGAGAACCTCGCCGGCATGCTGCCGCGCGCCGGGCTGGACGTCGAGGCAGCGGTAGCGAAGGTCCGTCCCATCTGTGACGACGTGCGCGAGCGGGGGGCGGCAGCGGTCCGGGAGTACACGGCCCGTTTCGACGGGGTGGACCTGGCCACCACCCGGGTCCCGGCGCAGGCGCTCACGGATGCTCTCGCCGCGCTCGGCCCCGGCGTCCAGGCGGCGCTGGAGGAGGCCATCCGCCGGGCGCGCCTGGTGCACCAGGCGCAGCGGCCGGCGGACCACGTCACGGCCGTCACCGACGGCGCCACCGTCGCCGAACGCTACGTTCCGGTCGGCCGGGCCGGTGTGTACGTGCCAGGCGGCCTGGTCGTTTATCCCTCCTCGGTGGTCATGAATGTCGTTCCGGCCCAGGTGGCCGGCGTACCCGGGATAGCCGTCGCCTCCCCGCCGCAGGCCGGTCATAGCGGGCTGCCGCACCCGGCTGTGCTCGCCGCGTGTGCTCTGCTGGGCATCGAGGAGGTGCACGCGGCCGGTGGCGCGCAGGCGATCGCCATGTTCGCTTACGGCACCGCTGACTGCGCTGCCGCCGACGTCGTCACCGGCCCCGGCAATGTGTACGTGGCCGCCGCGAAACGCCTGCTGCTGGGCACGATCGGCACCGACGCGGAGGCCGGGCCCACCGAGATCGCGATCATCGCCGATCACACCGCGAACCCCGAGTTCGTCGCTGCCGACCTCATCGCCCAGGCCGAGCACGACCCGCTGGCCGCCTGCCTGCTGATCACCACCGACCCGGGGCTGGCCGACGCCGCCGAGAAGGCCCTGGACCCGCAGGTGGCCGCGGCCCGTCACCGCGACCGGGTACGCCAGGCCCTGGCCGGGCAGTCCGCGTGCGTGCTGGTGGACGACGCCGACGCCGCCCTCGCCGTCGCCGACGCCTGGGCGCCCGAACACCTGGAAATCCAGGCCGAACGAGCCTCCGCCCTGGCGGCCCGCGTCCGCAACGCCGGCGCCGTCTTCGTGGGCCCATACGCGCCGGTCTCGCTGGGGGACTACCTTGCCGGCTCCAATCATGTGCTGCCCACCGGCGGCACCGCCCGTTTCTTCTCGCCGCTCGGGTTGGACGACTTCGTCAAGAAGTCGAGCATCGTTTCCTTCTCACGAGAGGGGCTGGCCCGCCTCGGCCCCCAGATCGTCCGGATCGCCGAGCTGGAGGGGCTGCAGGCCCACGGCCGCTCGGTCTCCCTTCGCCTCGAACCCTAGTTTTCCTTTTCAGGAGGTCCCATGGCCCGCACCGCCACGGTGGAACGACAGACCAGGGAGACGCAGATCCGGGTGACTTTGAACCTCGACGGCCGGGGGGAATCCGAGATCGCCAGCCCGGTGCCGTTCTTCGATCACATGCTGACGCAGATCGCCCGGCACGGCTTCTTCGACCTCAAGATCGCCGCCGAAGGCGACATCGAGATCGATGCCCACCACACGGTCGAGGATCTCGGCATCTGCCTCGGCGAGGCGTTCAGGAAGGCCCTTGGCGGCAAGGAGGGGATCCGTCGCTACGGCCGCGGCACGATGCCGATGCACGAGGCGCTCGCCTCGGTGA
>DPMS01000073.1:9474-15788 GCA_003541285.1 Actinomycetota bacterium | reverse complement strand
CCCTGGGCGATGCCGCCGTGCCGCTGGCCCTCGGTCAGCACCGGGTTGAGCACCGTCCCCGCGTCGTCCACGGTCACGTGCCGGACGAGGGTGACCTTGCCGGTCTCTGTATCGACCTCGGCGACCGCGACGTGGGAGCCGAACGGGAAGGTCGGTGCCCCATCGGTGTAGTGGACGAATGCCGTCAGGCCCTCGGCTCCGGCGTGGCTGGCCACGTCGGCCCAGATATACCCAGTGCCCGGATCGGCCAGGTCCGGGATATTCTCGGTCTCGGTGTCGAGTTCCAGGTCGGCCCCGCTGGCTTCCAGCGTGTCCGCCGCCAGCTTGCGCGCCTGCTCCTTGACATCCAGGGCGGCCCTGTGCACGGCGACCCCGCCGAGCTGTAGTGACCGCGACGCGTAAGTGCCGGTGGCCAGGGGGATGGCATCGGTGTCGCCGTGGATCACGGTGACCTTGTCCATGGGGATGCCGAGGTCGGCCTCGACGAGCATGGCCCATGCCGTGTGATGTCCCTGCCCATGTGCGGAACTGCCCGTGTAGACGGTGGCAGTGCCGTCATCGTGAACCACCAGCCGGGCGGTCTCGCCGTTGTCCGCGTCGGCCGCGGTGATCTCCACGTAGCTGGACACGCCGATGCCGAGCTGGACCACATCCCCGCGCTCCCGCCGGCGTGCCTGCTCGGCCCGCAGCTCCGCGTAGCCCGCACCGGCCAGCACCTTGTCCAGCCCGCCGGCATAGTCACCGGTGTCGTAGAGCGCCCCGCACGGGGTCTGGTACGGGAACTTGTCCGGCGGCACCAGGTTCTTGCGCCGCACCTCGGCCGCGTCCATCCCGATCTCGGCCGCGAACAGGTCCATCGCCCGCTCGATCGCGGCGGTCGCCTCGGGGCGCCCCGCGCCTCGGTAGGCGGAGATCGGGGTGGTGTTGGTCACCACCACCCGGTAGCCCACCTCGACGTGCGCGATGTCGTAGGGCCCGGCCGCCATCAGGTTGGTGAGGGTGGGCAGGAAGCCGCCCATCCGCGAGTAGGCCCCGGTGTCCTGGACGACATCGAGCCGGTAGCCGAGCACCCGGCCGTCCCTGGTCCCGCCGATCCTGATGGTGTGCCGCTGGGCGCGCCCGTGCGTCATCGCGGTCAGGTTCTCGCTGCGGGTCTCCACCCAGCGCAGCGCCCGGCCGGTGTGCCTGGCCGCCCAGGCGACGGTGATCGCATCCCGGTCGATGCCGACCTTGGCGCCGAACCCGCCGCCCACATCCGGGGTGACGACCCGGAGGGCGCCCGGGTCGAGGCCGAAGGCCCCAGCCAGTATGAACCGGCTGATCTGCGCATTCTGCGTGCTCACCCAGACCGTGAGCTTGCCGTCCGCCCACACGGCGGCGGCAGCGCGGCCCTCCATCGGCACCGGCGCCACCCGCTGGTTCACGATCTCCCGCTCAACGACCACGTCACAGCCCTCGAACGCCGAGGCGCCGGCGGCATGGTCCACCGGGATGTTCGACCCCGCGTCGGGGAACAGCAGTGTCTGGCCTGCCAGCGCGTCGCCGATGTCCACGACCGCGGGCAGCGGGTCATACCCCACGCTGACCAGTTCGGCGGCGTCCTCGCCCTGGTAGCTCTCATCGGTGATGACGATGGCCACCGGCTCACCCACGAACCGCACCCGGTCCACCGCCAGCAGCGGCTCCTGCCACACCCCGCCCAGCGGCAGCGGGGCAGCCTCGCTGCCGGGCGGCGGGCCGCCCTCGGGGGGTGGTGGTGGCGGCGGTATGTCGTCGATGTCCTGGTAGGTAAGCACGGCGACCACGCCCGGCGCCTCGCGCGCTGCCGAGGCGTCGATGCCGGTGATGAGCGCGTGCCCGAATGGGCTGCGCACGAAGGTGACCCGCGCCGCCCTCGCCAGTTCGGGCACCCTGACATCTTCCACATAGGTGCCACCGGCGGTCAGCAACCGCGGGTCCTCTGTCCGCACCACCCGGGTGCCCAGGATGCTCAATATGGCCTCCGCCTATCGCGTTGCCTTGCCCTCTTACAGCCGCCGGGCGGCCAGGGGTGACCGCTCCGCCGGGGGTGCGCTACAGCATGGGGCACCGGGCATCAGACCGCAACCGGCCGCGCCACAAGCCCACGCAGGTGCCATTGTGCTCCGGTCACGACCGCCACGGCTATACCTCACCGGCCTCGTATGACTACCGGCCTCGTATGACTCAGCGGAGGGCTGCCAGGAGCGGATCCAGCCCTGCCGGGTCCCCTCCGGCCAGG
The DNA here is from genome assembly GCA_003541285.1 of Actinomycetota bacterium. Lineage (GTDB taxonomy): Bacteria > Actinomycetota > Actinomycetes > Streptosporangiales > Streptosporangiaceae > UBA9676. The sequence continues at coordinate 13,528 of DPMS01000073.1, read as the reverse complement.
GTCAGCATGACACCGTCCACCAGGGGGCGCGCCTCCCGCAGCAGGTCTGCCGCCAGGGCCAGGCCGGTCGCCCGTTCCGCCGTCTTGCCCGCTCTTTCCATCGCGCGCAAGGTGGCGGCGGGGATGCTGACCTCCGGCACCTCATGCGCCAGGTAGTCGGCGTCCTCGAAACTGCCCAGCGGCGCGACCGACAGCAGGACCGGCACGCCGGTGCCAGCCAGTGCCCCCACCATCTGCCGCAGCGACGCCAGTTCGTAGACCGGCCGGGTGACGAGGAACTGCGCCCCGGCCGCCACCTCGGCCCGGGCGCGGTCGATCTCGGCGGCTGTGTCCTGGGCGCCCGGGTTGACACGGGTCCCGATGCAGAAGGAAGTGTTCGTGGTCAGTGGCAGGCCGTCCAGGTCGCGGCCGGCGTTCAGGCCGGCCAGCAGGGCGACGAGGCCGAGTGAATCCACTTCCCAGATCCCGTCCACGGCCGGGTAGTCGCCGAGAACCGGCGGGTTCCCGGTCTCGCAGATGATGCTGCGGATGCCGAGCGCGTGTGCGCCGAGCAGGTCCGCCTGCAGCGTCATGATGGTCTTGTCCCAGGTGGTCATCGTGACGATGGTCTCGACGCCACCGTGGGCCTGCAGGAACAGGGCAGTGCCAAGCGAGTCGCGGTGGGCGCGCGGGTCCTCCGGGGCGGTCACCGCGAACAGTTCCACCCCCCGGCCCCGCAGTGCGGTCACTGTCCCGGGGGTCTGGCTGACGGCCCCGCCGTCGGCGGCCGGGATCTCGGCCGCGACCACGAAGTCGCGGGCCGCGAGCCGGGCGGCGAGGATGCCGGTGGCGTCACCCGGCTGGCCGGCCTGGCCACGAGCCGGCCGGCGCGATCGTGGCTGCGTGCCGGCCCGGATGCCGGCCGGCGGCAGTCCGGCCACGCTGGCCACCGCGGCCTCGATGTGGGTCGGGGTCGTGCCGCAGCAGCCGCCCACCATGGCCGCACCCGCTTCCGCGAAGCGGCGCAGGTACCGGGCGAAGTAGGTCGCGTCGATGCTGAACTCGAACCGCCGGTGGCCGACCTTGCGCGGCTGCCCCGCGTTCGGCTGCGCGCTCACTGGCAGGGCGCTGTAGCGGACCAGGCTCTCCACCACCGCGAGCATGCGCTGGGGGCCGGTCGTGCAGTTGGTCCCGAGCATGGCGGCCGGCAGTTCGCCCAGCACCGAGGCAACCTCGTGTGGTGTCTCGCCGCCCAGGGTGCGCCCGTCATCGGCGAACGTGGCCTGCGCGACGATGGGGGTGCCGCAGATCCCCGCGGCCACCTGCACGGCCTCGGCAAGTTCGTCGAGGTAGCCAAACGTCTCCAGGATGAGCAGGTCAACACCTTCGGCGGTGAGCGCGAGGATCTGCTCGGCGATCACGTCCTTGCGCTCGGCGGCTCCCACCTGGCGCCGCTGCCGCGCGGTCACCGCGGGGGAGACCGAGCCGGCGACGAATACAACCCGGTTGCTGCGCTCGCTCATCTCCCGGGCGATGGCGACCGCGGCGCGGTTGATCTCCTCGACCTGGTCCGGGTAGCCGTGCTCGGCGAGCCACAGCCGGTTCGCCCCGAACGTGTTGGTCTGGATGATGTCGGCACCCGCGGACACGTAGCTCTCGTGGATCGCAGCGACCAGCTTGGGGTCGGACAGGTTGACCTCGGGCAGCGCGCGGTCCAGGGCGCAGCCGGCCGCGTGCAGCATCGTGCCCATGGCACCGTCGCACATCAGGAGCCGCTGTCCGAGCAGGTCGGTGAATGCGGTCATGGCTCATCTCCCAGTGCGTCCAGGATCTCCAGTGCCACCTGCGTGGTGAGCCGGTCCCGGTAGTTGTCCAGCGACAGGCCGGTGATCTCCTCGATCCGCTTGACCCGGTAGGCCACCGTGTTGGGATGGACATGCAGGAACCGGGCGGCCCGCTGCGGGCTGCTGTTCTCGCGGAGGTAGCAGGCGAGCGTTGTCAGGTATTCGGCGCGCCGCTCCCGCTCGCCCCGGGACAGCTTGCCGAGCACGTCGTCGGCGAAAGATCTCAGCTCGGCGAGCTGGGGTACCTGCAGCAGCAGCCGGTGAATGCCAAGGTCAGCGAAAGCGGTGACGGTGCCGGTCCGGCCGATCCGGCGCAGCGTCTCGATCGTCCGGTGTGCCTCCTGGTAGGACCGGGTGATCTCGCGCGGGTCGCGGCACGTCCCGCCGATCCCGATCACCACTTTCGTGTCCGGGAAGAGCTCGGCCAGGCGGGCGATGCAGGTGGCGCCGAGCCGCTGCGGGTCCATGCCGCCGTCCTTGCCTGCTTCGGCACCGGCCGCGACCAGGACGACCTCTGACTCCCGCGCGGAGATGATCACATCCGGGGCCCGGGTGGCGAAGAAGTGCTCGATGACATCGCGGACGCGCTGCCGCAGCGCCTCCGCGTCCTCCGGCACCCGGGGGGAGGGGACATCGAAGGCGATGACCACGACGTGGTGATCACGCCCGGGGTCGTACCCGAGGTGCGCCGCCCAGCGCCGGGTGTCGTTGTCATCGCGGCCCCGCCCCAGCAGCAGTCCCTCGACCAGGTCGTCGCGTACCCGGCGGGCGGCGGCCGCGACGACGTGCTCGCGGCCGAGTATCACCCCGCAGATCGTCGCCGCATGCTCGGTGACGAGGAGATTCATGTCCTCATCCGCGTTCTTCTCGGACGGGTCCAGGGTGATCAGGTGGGCGGGCACCTCGTCGCCGACCAGGATGGGCGCGACGATGATGGCGGGCATGCCGCCCACGCTGGGCAGCCACAGCGACCGGTGACCCTGCCGGGAGGCCCGCAGCACCTGGCCGAGCCGCGGGTGGACGACGGCCTCCCGCACCAGGTCGGCGGCCTTCTCCGGGGGCGCCCCGGGGGATGCCGCGGCCATGACGTCCATGACCGGGCTGACCACGGCCACGGTCGCCGTCGTCCGGTCGGCGAGCAGCTGGGTGACGCTTGCCAGGTCGGCGTCCTGCAGGGCCAGGCCCGACAGCTGGCGGTACACCGTCACCAGCTCACGCAGCACCATGTTCTCGCGGCCGAGGTCCCGCTGGCGGCCGGGCCGGGCGTCGCGGACGGCGGTGCGCTCAGCGGCGGAGGGCTTGTCCGTCACAAGCGCAGCATATGGCCGGAATCCAGCACGCACTTTGTGACCAGGGCACAAACGGAACCCGCCGTCCTAGTGCCGGCCAGCGGGCCCGGTCCTCCGTCCCTGGTAGCTGCCCACGCGGGGCGCATGCCCATGGCCGGCCGCCGTCAGAAAGCTTGACAAAATCCTCGCCGTCCGTCGCCAGGAAGCTTGACAAGCGGCATGCGCGCCACGCACATTTCAGGAAAGTTAACACCACAGCCAGTCAGACGCGCCCCCCGCTGCCGCGGGTCGTCCGGCTCAGGGAAGGCGGCCTGGATTGCTCGAATACCGGGATATCTACGCGGGCGGACGCCTGCTGCCATCGGCGTCGGCGGACGTGATCACGGTCGCCAATCCCGCTACTGAGGAGATAATAGGCGCCGCGCCCGCCGCGGCCGGCGCGGACGTCGACATCGCCGTTCACGCTGCCAGGCACGCGTTCGACCGCGGCCCCTGGCCGCGGATGGACCGGGCGGAGCGGGCCGCGGTCATGGACCGGCTCGCCATCGCCCTGGAAGACCGCGCGCAGGATGCGGCCCGCCTGGTGACCGCCGAGATGGGCATGCCGATCACCTTGTCCCGGGTGCACAACGCCGAGTTCCCGGTCACCATCGTCCGCTACTACGCCGCTCTGGCCGCCGCGTTCGAGCCGGAGGAGATCCGCGCCGCCGTCAACTTCCGTGGGCACACCCTCGTCCGGCACGAACCCATGGGCGTGGCAGCCGTGATCGCCCCCTGGAACTACCCGCTGACGCTGGCCTTTTCCCAGCTGGCGCCCGCGCTCGCGGCTGGCTGCACAGTGGTGCTCAAACCAGCGGCGCAGACCTCCCTGAGCGCCTACATCCTGGCCGAGGCATTCGAGGTGGCGGACTTCCCGCCGGGCGTGTTCAACCTGGTCACCGG
>DPMS01000073.1:0-9449 GCA_003541285.1 Actinomycetota bacterium | reverse complement strand
GGCCTCCCGGGTCCTCGCACCCCAGAGCCGCTACGAGGAGGCGGTCGCGGGTCTGATGGACCAGGCGGCGACCACGGTGGTCGGCGACCCGATGGCAGCGGAAACCAGCATGGGACCGCTGGTCAGCCCGCAGCACCGGGGGGGTGTCGAGTCCTACGTGGCGGCCAGCACCGCGGATGGTGCCCGCGTCATCGCCGGCGGGCGCCGGCCTGCCGCNNAGCAAGGACAAGACGCCCTACAAGACGCAGATCGCCGCGACCGTGGGCAGTGGCTACGTGCGGCTGTCGGCTGAGGGCCTGGCCGCGGGCGCCGGCCTGCCGCACCGGTCCGCGGCTATTACTACGAGCCCACCGTCCTCGCCGGAACAGCTGCCGCCGTGCCGGCCGGCCGTGAGGTGTTCGGCCCCGTGGTCACGGTGATCCCGTACGCGCGCGAATCCGAGGCGGTGGCGATGGTCAACGACGCCGGTTACGGGCTGGCGGGCACGGTGTGGACCTGTGACCCGGAGCACGGGGTGGACATCGCACGGCGCATCCACGTCGGGACCTTCGGCGTCAATCTCTACACCCCCGACCTGGGTGCCCCCTGGGGTGGCGGGGCCAGCGGCCAGGGCAGCGCGTACGGGCCTGAATGCCTGGATGCCTACCTCAAACCCAAGTCCGTCTTCCTGCCCGAGCCGGTGCAGGCGTAGGCCCCCGATGACGAACACCCCGCTGCCGAAGGAAGCGGGCTAGCCAGGCAGGTGCGGCGCCACCTCGGCAGCGGCCGGCCCGCCGTAGGCCGCGGCGAAGCGCGCCAGGAAATCGGCGTTGCCCAGGGCGTACTCCTGCGGGCCGACCGCCTCCAGCGAGAGGGTGGCCAGGGCGCAGCCTAGCTGCGCGGACCGCAGGTCACCCAGATCCCAGGCCATCCCGGCGATGAACCCGGCCCGGAACGCGTCCCCCGCGCCGGTCGGGTCCGCGGCCCGGACGGGTGGCACGGCGGGCACCTGGATCGCAGGTTCACCCTTGCGGGTGACTGCCGCCCCGTCCGGGCCGAGGGTGGTCACCCACACCCCGACCCGGTCGAGGATGTCGTGCTGCGTCCAGCCTGTCTTCTGCTCGAGCAGGTGCCGTTCGTAGGAGTTGGTGAACAAGCCGGCGGCGCCGTCGACCAGATCCCGCACCATCTGCCCGCCGGCCCTGGCGAGCTGCTGCGAGGGGTCGGCCAGGAAGTCGTACCCCTGGTCGCGGCATTCGCTGGTGTGCCGCAGCATCGCCTGCGGGTCGTTCGGGCTGATGACCGTGACCTCGAAACCGCCGGCCTGCTGGGCGACCTCGGCGAGCCCGATCTCACGTGCCTCCGCCATGGCGCCCGCGTAGAAGGTGGCGATCTGGTTGTGGTCGCGATCGGTGGTGCAGACGAACCGTGCCGTGTGCCGTTCCTGCGAGACCCGTACGCCGCTGGTGTCGACGCCGTGCTGCTTCAGCCAGACCTCATGATCGGTGAAGTCGGCCCCAACCGCGCCGATCAGGACCGGCGACAGCCCGAGGACGCCCAGCCCGAAACAGATGTTCGCGGCCGCCCCGCCACGCCGTATCTCCAGTTCGTCGGCGAGGAAGGACAGCGACACCCGGTCGAGCTGGCCGGCGATCAGGTGCTCGGTGAAGCTACCCGGAAACGACATCAGGTGATCGGCCGCGATCGACCCGGAGACTGCGACCCGCACGGCGCCGCCCGCTACCCGAGCCCGGCCTGCCGCCGCAGCGCCTCCGCCTTGTCGGTGCGCTCCCAGGTGAACTCCGGCTCACTGCGCCCGAAGTGCCCGTAGGCGGCGGTCTTGCGGTAACGCGGCTGGCGCAGTTCGAGGTGATCGCAGATCGCCGCGGGCCGCAGGTCGAAGTTCGCCTGCACCAGCTCAAGGATCTTCGAACGGGCTACCTTTTCCGTGCCGAACGTCTCGACCAGCAGCGAGAACGGCCGTGCCATGCCGATCGCGTAGGCGACCTGGACTTCGGCCCGGTCCGCGAGGCCCGCGGCGACGATGTTCTTGGCCACCCAGCGCGCGCCGTACGCCGCGCTGCGGTCCACCTTCGACGGGTCCTTGCCGGAGAACGCGCCGCCGCCGTGGCGGGCGAAGCCGCCGTAGGTGTCCACGATGATCTTGCGGCCGGTCAGGCCCGCGTCGCCGACCGGGCCGCCGATGACGAACCGCCCGGTCGGGTTGACGTAGAACTGCCCGGCCAGCTCCGCCGGGTCGTACAGATCCTGCGGCAGCACCTGGGTGACGACCTGGTCCCAGAGCGCGTCCGGCAGCTTGTCCTCCATGCCCTCGGCGTGCTGGGAGGAGATGAGTACCTTCTCCACCCTGACCGGGCGGCCCGCGCCGTCATAGCGGACAGTGACCTGGGTCTTGCCGTCGGGCCGCAGGTAGGGCATCAGGCCGCTGGTGCGGACCTCGGACAGCCGCTGGGCGAGACGGTGCGCGAGGGTGATCGGCATCGGCATGAGCTCGGGGGTCTCGTTCGTCGCGTAGCCGAACATCATCCCCTGGTCACCGGCGCCCGCCAGGTCGTAGGGGTGATCGTCACCGCCGCCCCGCACCTCATGCGAGGCGTCGACGCCCTGGGAGATGTCGGGTGACTGCTTGTCGAGGGCGACGATCACGCCGACCGCGTCGGCATCGAAGCCGAACTCGCCGCCCACGTAGCCGATCTCGCGCACACACCTGCGGGCGATGTCGCTGTAGTCGAGCACCGCCTTGGTGGTCAGCTCACCGGCGACCACGATCAGGCCTGTCGTCAGCAGCGTCTCGCAGGCCACCCGGGACTGCGGGTCCTGCGCCAGGGCGGCGTCGAGGATGGAGTCGGAGATCTGGTCGGCCATCTTGTCCGGATGGCCCTCGGTCACCGACTCGGAGGTGAAAACGAAACCGTCCGCGTCCGGCGTGCTCATCGGCTCGCCCCTTCCTTGTTCCCGAGCGGGCGGAGGCCGGCCTGCCCGGCTGCCGCCGCTGATCCGTTGGCGCCCGCGGATGATGGGTCCGCGGGCGCTGATGCTACGCGATCCGGGGATTCCCCGGATCGCTGCTCCTGACGCACCTGGGCGGCCCCGGCCACCATGGCACGCAGCTTGGCCCGGGCCACCTCAGCGGGCAGGTGGCGCAACCCGCAGTCCGGGTTGATGACCAGCCGGTCCGCCGGGACGAACTCCAGTGCCCGGCGGATACGGGCGGCAACCAGATCCGCGGACTCCACGTCGGCCGACTTGACATCGATCACACCAAGGCCCACCCGGCGGTCCCAAGCGTGCTGCCTGAACAGCCGCAGGTCCCCCGGTCCCTTGCGGGCGAATTCGAGTACGAGCTGATCGATGCGCGCGTCGAGGACCGCGGGAAACAGGAAGTCGTAGTGCCCTTCCCACAACGGCCGGGAGTAGCGGTTGCCATAACACACGTGCAGCGCCCAGGAGGCGCCGACTCCCTCGGTGACGATGTTGACCGCCTCGATCGCCAGGTCCACGGCCTCGGGATAGCCGGCCAGGAAGGGCTCGTCGATCTGGAGCAGGTCCGCTCCGGCGGCGGCCAGCGCGTGCGCCTCCGCGTTGAGCCACCTGGCAAGTGCCCGCACCAGGTCGGCAGAGTCGGCGTAGCCGGCGTTGCGGATCCGCCGTGACAGGGAGAACGGGCCGGTGAAGGAGAACTTGATAGGGCGCTCGGTCTGCTCGCGGGTGAATGCGAAGTCCGCGGCCAGGCCCAGGCCCACGCCCTCCGGCTCGGGCAGCGGCCGGGGGAGTGCCGCGTCGTAGTAGTCGTAGTAGTCGGTCTTGGCCCGGTGCGGGATGTCGATACCGGGAATCCGGGTGAGCAGGTAGTCGATGTCGTTGTCGCGGCGCAGTTCGCCGTCGGACACGATGTCCAGCCCGGTGAGCTCCTGGTCTTTCAGCGCCGCCTTGATCGCGACCTCGTGGATCTCGTTCAGGTGCTGGGCGCTGATCCGGCGCTGGTAGAAGTCGGTCTTGAGGCGTTCCAGCCACTCCGGGACCGGATAGGAGCCGACGACCGTGGTCGGCAGCAGCCGGGTCCGCAGCGCCGTGGTGGCCGGACGCCCGCTCGATGAGATTTTCCGCGCTGCCATGGCGATCAGTCCCGTACCTGGGCGGTCAGTGTCTTCACGTTCGAGCCGGGGCGGGCGCTGAAGGGTGCTATCTGGACGTCGTAGCCGCGCCGGTTGCCGATGAGCTGGAGCAGTGGGCCGTTGACCCAGTTCACGACGGACCCGTCGTACTTGCCCGGCCCGAAGAAGCCGGCGTGGTACTGGGCCGGCTCGGTGAGGAACAGGTCGTGGCACAGGAGCCGGCCGAACGGGTGCAGCAGCGGCAGGGTGCCCTCGAAGCTGGCGAGCGCGCCGTTGCTGGCATGCATCCGGATGTCGCCACCATGTCCCAGCAGCGGCCGCAGGATCTCCCCGGTCAGCGAGGGCGACAGCCGGTAGGCATCCAGCCCTTCCAGCGGGACGTAACGCTCCTGCAGGCGCAACGCCGCCCAGACGTCGCGCCAGAGCGTTACCGCGTGACCGGCCTCGGCGAACCTCTCGGGCGCGGCCTCGGCCAGCAGGTCCGGCCCGAGCCGGAGCAGCCGCTCGATGACCGCGGCCAGCGCGCTGTCCGGGATGTGATGCTGGCCGGCGATCCGGGCGGCGTCCTCATCACGCAGGTAGGCGCGTACCTCGACCAGATAGGGCCGGCCTCCGATGCTGGCCACCTCGTCGGTGGGGAGGTTGTCGTAGACGTTGGAGATATAGACGCAGAACGCCTTGCCCCGCAGGAACCCGAGCGTCAGCAGCGGGCGGGTGGCGTCGAGCACGAGCCCGTTGACGTGGTCGCCGTGATGGGCCACCGTCTGCCGGGCGCGGTCCAGGACATGCGCCGAGTAGTCGCCCATCAGGTAGTGCAGCCGCCGGTAGTAATCGCGGCCGTGCCCGCGGTCGAGGGCGGCGAAAGCGTCCAGCCAGGTGCGCGCCTGGCCCCCGTTGCCGACACCGAGTTCGACGACGTACAGCTCCTGCGGCAGGGCATGCCGGGCGTCGAGTTCGTCCCAGACCCGGAACAGCTCCAGGATCATCTCGTGCACGGCCTCGGTGTTACGGGCATCGCTCTCCCCGCCGGGGAGCGCCTGCTCGTACTCCCGCCCGGTGGCCTGTTCCCACCGGGACAGCGCCTGCCAGTAGAGAATGTTGAACCGCCAGATGCAGCTCCCGCTGGCCGGCACCCAGGGTTCCAGCACGATCCGCGCGGGGGANNCCGTGCTCGCCCGGCCGCTCAGCCAGCACCGGCCGGCACTCGACCGGCCCGCAGAAGTTGCCGCGGTACTGGATCCAGTCGCAGACGACCCGCAGCCTGGCCAGGTCCACCGGCGCATCGCCCAGCGCCGCGAAGACCGGCGTGAGCGCGGCCGGGACGTTCACTGGCGCCGGGCCGCGCAGCCTCGCGACCGGGCGGACATCAATGTGCATGCTGGCTCCCGGTTTCCCCCGCTCCAGTGGCGCCGCTCCCGCGCTGTCCCACCGCGGCCGGCGCGGCGTCCCGCTGGCGCAGGCCCGCCCGGTCGAGGATCTCGGGGATGCCCCGCTCGAAACCCGGTGCCATGACGTGAACCCCGCTCACCCCGGGGATCTGCAGGACCTGCTGGATGATCTCCGCGCACATCGCCAGCCCCTCCTGCTCGACATGGTCGCCGGGCACACCGCGCAGCCTGCGGTCTACCTCGTCCGGAATGGAAAGGCCCGGCACGCCGGTGCGCATGTGCTCCAGCGCCCGCAGCGAGCGGACCGGCCCCACCCCGGCCAGGATGCGGCAGCGCTGAAGCAGCCCGAGGTCGCGGACCTCCGCCAGCCAGGTGGTGAAGACGGTGACATCGAAGACGAACTGCGTCTGCACGAACTCCGCGCCGGCGGCGACCTTCTTGCCGAGCCGGGCGGCGCGGAAAAGGACCGGCGGCGCGAACGGGTTCTCCACCGCGCCGATGAGCCAGCGCGGTGGCGGGTCCAGCTTGCGGCCGGACAGCACCCGCCCTTCGTCGCGCATGGTGCGGGCNNGCGATGCGGTTGCGGTCGCGGCAGGTGACCTGCATGACCGGCTCCACACCGGCGCTCAGGGCGAGCAGGCTGGCCGCCCAGTTGGACATCCGCACATGGGCGCCCTGCCCGTCGGTGATGTTGACGGCATCCACCCAGCCGCGCAGCGGCGCCACTTTGCGGCGGACCGCCTCCGGGTCCGATCCCCGGGGCGGGCCGACTTCGGCGGTCACTGCCGTCTCGCCTGACTCCAGCCGGCTGCGCAGCACCGGGCGGGCCTGACCGTTGGCAGGCCAGGCCTCGTGCTGGAGGGGGGAGAGCCCGGGGATCATCGCCGCCCCGCCCTCAGGGCAGGTTCGGGCCGCCAGATGACCGGCGCGGTGTCCAGGCCGTCATCACTGGTCCACAGGTCGTCGTCACGGTGCTGCCAGTAGTTGACCCACGAGCTCTCCCCCCAGCGCCGGTGGTCGATGGGGCGCTGGAGCAGTTGCAGGTCGGCGGCGTGTCCCTGCCGTTCCGCCCGTTCGTAGGCCACCACCCACACGCACCGCATGCTCGGGTGGACCTCGCAGGAGCCGTCGCCGCCGACACCCCCGCAGGGGCCGTTGCGCAACTGCTTGGGGCACGTCATCGGGCAGGCGTACCCGGTGGCCGGCAGTGCGCACTGACCGCACATCCGGCACCCGAAGATCTCCTTCTTGATCGACTTCTCGGTGCCGGTGAAGATGCGGTACCTGACTGCCGACGTCTCCAGCCACTTCCCGAGCCAGCCGTGGAAGGCGGAGGGAGCCAGCAGGCGCTGGACGCGGTACAGCAGCCATGCCGTCAGCCTGGGCCGTTTCGGCTGCGGCCACGTATCCATGCCATCCCTCCTTCCGGTGAGCCGGGTCGGCTGTGACTGCATCAGGTGAAGACGATCGTCTTGTTCTGGTGGACGATGAGCCGGTCCGCCAGATGCCAGCTGACCGCCCGGGCCAGCACGGCCCGTTCCACGTGGCGCCCGAGCTGGCGGAGCTGGTCCACCGAGCAGCGGTGGTCGACCCGCACGATGTCCTGCTCGATGATCGGCCCGGCGTCCAGTTCGGGGGTCACGTAGTGCGCGGTCGCGCCGATGAGCTTGACTCCCCGGTTGTCTGCCTGCCGGTACGGATCCGCCCCGGCGAAAGCCGGCAGGAAGCTGTGATGGATGTTGATGATCGGCTCGGTATAGGCCGACAGGAAGTGTGGCGAAAGGATCCGCATGTAACGGGCGAGGATGACCAGGTCGGTCTTCCCGGTGAGCAGTGCGAGTTGGGCGGCCTCCGCCTCGCTGGCATTTTCCCGGCTAACCGGGATGTGGCGGAAAGGGATGCCCCACCCGGCAGCGGCCTGCTCGGCGTCGCGGTGGTTGGAGATCACCATCACGATGTCGGCCCTCAGCTCACCCCAGTGAGCGCGCCACAGGATCTCCTGCAGCGCGTGATCGGCCTTCGAGACCATGATGGCGACCCGCTTCAGGTCCGCCGCCTTGGTCATTTTCCAGCGCATGGAGAATCTGTCGGCGAGTTGCGCGAAACCCTCCAGCAGATCATCGAAACGGTCCGCGAGCGCATCCAGGTGGAACTCGACCCGGAGAAAAAATGTGCCACCGAACGGATCGGTCGAGTACTGCTGCGACTCGGTGATGTTTGCCCCGTACGCAAACAGAAAGCTGGAAACGGCGGCGACAATGCCGGGCCGGTCCGGGCAGGTGATCAACAGGCGTCCGACGTCGGCATAACGATCGCCGGCCCGTTGCCGCGCGGACAGCGTTCCTGGTCCGCGGGAAAGCGCCCTGAAGTCGGTTTCCACACTGCCTCCGAACAGACCTCAGGGCGCTTGCTTCCGGCCGCCGATTGAAGGGGCCTGCTTATTAGGCACTCTTTTCCCGGCTATTCCAAGTGTGCAACGGTGCATGGCCCGGCGCACCGGGCGCCGGCACAATATTGCTGCTGAGCGCTCTGTGTCCCGGCCACAAATCGCCGTCGGCCCGTGATGGCCGCGTGATCGCCCGCCCGGCGGTCCCGGGACGCGGCCGCATGGCCAGATCACCGGCGGCTGCCAGCGAGACGCGCCCTGGTGATTCTGCTGGCCACGGGCGCTTGTGCCCGGCCTCACAAGCATGTCCCCGGGATTTGGGGCAGGGCTCGTTGCCGGCCGCAGTCACCGCGCGTAGCGTGCGAGGCCTGTGCCGGAGCCGATGTGAGCGAGACAGCCAGCTGCCCCTGTTGCGGTTCACCGGGGCCCGGTAGCCCGCCTCCGCGGATCGGCAATGGCGGNNGGGGGCCCCCCGCCAGCCCTGCTGACCGGCCTGTCCGGGCCCGGATCCGGGGCAGCGCGCGGGGCCCGCCACTCCCGCAGTCAGAGGCCGAAGATCTGCTCGGCGGTGGTCTGGAAGAACGCCTTGAGCTCGCCCGGCGGGATGGGCAGGTTGTCCTGGACGGTGACCTCTTCCGGGGCGTACTGGTACGGATAGTCCATCGCGTACAGCACCCGATCAGGGCCGAGCACCTGCCGGCAGAACATGATCGCCGGTTCCCAGGCCATCCCGCTGGTGGTGACCCACACGTTGCGCCTGAGGTATTCGCTGGGCTTCGCGGCGATCGGCCTCATCGCCTCGTACCGGCCGGCCTTCACCCCCGCGGCGTGCATGTAGTCGAGCCGGAAGAGCCAGAACGGCAATGCCTCGCCGAGGTGGCCGACGACCAGCTTGAGCGCCGGGAAGTGGTCGAAGACACCGGATGTGATGATGCGCAGCACGTGCATGCCGGTCTCCACGGCGAACCCGTAGATGGCGCCGTCGAGGCCCGCCTCCAGCAGCGGGCCGATCATGGTCCGGGGCGGGCTGGTGGGATGCAGGTAGACCGGTGTGCCCAGGGCCTCCGCCGCCTCGAAGATGGGCCAGAACTTGCGGTCGTCCAGGTACTCGCCCTTGGTGTGGGAGTTGATGATGACCCCGTTGAAACCGAGCTCGCGGTGGCCGCGTTCGATCTCCCTGGCCGCACCGGCCGGGTCCTGCGGGGCGATCGCGGTCAGGCCGCTGAAGCGCTCCGGGTGACGGCGGCACGCCTCCGCCAGCCGGTCATTGGCGAGAGCCGCGATGGCCGCAGCGTCGCCCGGCTCCAGGACCTGGGTGCCTGGCGCGGTCAGCGAGATGACCTGGCGGTCGATCCCGGCGGCGTCCATGTCGGCGAGCCGGCGCTCGCCCAGGTCCTGCAGGCGGTCGAAGACGAACGCGGCCCGCTCGCTGCGGGCACCGGCGTAATACCCCACCAGGCTCACGAAGCCCGGATCGTCATAGGCCCGCTTGTCGATCATGTCCCGCCAGAGCGTGATCAGCTCCGGCGGGGCGAACGCCTCCTCCGTCGCGATCCGCAG
>DPMS01000766.1 GCA_003541285.1 Actinomycetota bacterium | reverse complement strand
GAACGAGTCCTGGGGCTACCGCCGCATCCACGGCGAGCTCGCGGCGCTCGGCATCGCGGTGGCGCCGCCGGCGGTCTGGCAGATCCTCAAGAACGCCGGGATCGGCCCGGCTCCGCGCCGGGACGGCCCTGGCTGGGCGGACTTCCTGCGATCCCAGGCGCAGGGGATCTTGGCGATGGACTTCTTCACCGCCGACCTGCTCAATGGCACGAAGGTGTACGTCCTGGCAGTGATCGGGCATGGCAACCGGCGCGTCCGGGTCCTGGGCGCCACGCAGCACCCGGTCCAGTCCTGGGTCGTCCAGCAAGCCCGGAATCTGCTCATGGACCTTGGTGATGCCAGGGCACGAGCGAAGTTCGTCCTGCATGACCGGGACGCCTGCTTCACGCAGGCGTTCGATGCCGTGTTCCAGGCGGCCGGGATCCGGGTCATCCCCTCCGCCGTTCAGGCACCCCGAATGAATTCGATCATGGAACGGTGGATCGGCAGCTGCAGGCGCGAGCTACTGGACCGGACCCTGATCTGGAACCAGCGCCACCTGCTGATGGCACTGCGGGAGTACGAGGACTCCTGCAACTCCCACCGGCCGCACCGCGCCCTGGACCAGACCGCGCCACTACGAGGGCTGCCAGACGGCATCACCGACCTGGATCATCTCCGGGTCCAGCGGCATGACCGCGCCGGTGGCATCATCCACGAATATCGCCTGATGGCACAGGTTTTCGGCACCTACAAGCTCCGCGGCTGGCTGCGCGCCGGCCCCCGGGTGATCAACCTCGAGCGCACCGACCTGGCCCGGCTCGGCCCCCACCTCATCAGCGAGCCGGTAGACCTGATCACCATGGACCTGTCCTACCTCGCCATCGCACAAGCCATCGGCCAGGCCGGCCAGCGGATGCTGGCCCCAGCCGCACAGCTCATCGCACTGGTCAAGCCAACATTCGAACTCCACGCCGTCACCCTCGCCGACCAGCCACACCAGGTCACTGCCGCCGTGCAGGCCGCAGCCCGCGCGCTGGAAGACCACCGATGGCAGGTCCTCGGCCCGACACCCTCACCCATCCTGGGAGCCAAAGGAGCAGTCGAAATACTCATCCACGCCGGATTGCAGGCTCAGTAGGCGCCTGTCACCCCGAGTCGGCGAGGTGAATGCTTACACCATGGGCTCTGGCCTACCGCGTGACGCTATGGTGAGCCGATGGCTAAAGGCCGAATCATCCAGTCCAAGGTGACAACCAAGTCCGCGATCATCCTTGGCCTATGCTTCGTGATCGTCGGCGGCGTATTGCTGTGGTGGTCGGGAACCAGCCAGTGGCAATCCAACGCGCCAGTGCAGGCCTTTCTCGCCCAAGCTGGCGGCCTGCTGCTGGCCACTGGACTGCTGGCCGTGGCGTGGGATCTATTCGGGCGACGCTCCCTTGCTGACGAGGTGCTTGCCAAAGCCGGACTGAGCGCTGACGTAGTTCGAGCCGGCATCAGTCGGGTAACGAACCAGTATCTGGGCGAGGTCGAGTGGGCGTCGTTGTTCCGGGACGTGAACAAGCTCGACATTGTCATCGCCTATGCCGCGACATGGCGTAATACCCACCGGGCGAGCCTCCAGCAGGTGGCGCGGCAAGCGGATGCGCGGATCCGGGTATTCCTGCCCGATCCGGAAGATGATCGGACAGTAGCGGTGCTGGCCGATCGCTTCGGCACTCAGCCAGCCGGCCTGGTCAACAAGATCAACGAGGCGATCCGCGACTTCCGATCACTCGCAGTCCCCGGCGGCGCAGCAATCGAGGTGTGGCTGCGGGCCGGTGATGCTGTGTTCAGTTGCTACCGCTTCGACAGCAACGCTGTCCTCACCCTCTACTCGCATGGGCGAGGACGTCGTACCCAGGTGCCAACATTCGTTGTAAGCGGCGGCGAGCTGTTCGACTTCGTCTACAACGAGTTGACAGCGATCGCCGCCCAGAGCAGACCCGCGCCTGAGGAGAGACCGTCGTGATAGCTCAAGACGTCACGCTACTGGTTGAGGACGTGGACAGAGGGTTCCTTGATCGTGCGGCCCGCTCGGGGCGAGTCGCCTGGGACATCGAGACCACGGGCTTGGACTGGCGTACAGCACAAATCGGCACAGTTCAGGTCGCCACCGTCAGCGAGATAGCTGTCGTTCAGCTTCAGCCTGGCCAGGTTCCGGGACAGCTGTCCCGGCTGCTAGCTTCACCGGACGTCGAGAAGGTGTTCCACCACGCCGCGTTCGACCTGCGATTCATGGCCTGGTCGTGGCGGGTGCAAGCTCAGCATGTCGCCTGTACCAAGGTTCTCTCCAAGATCCTCGACCCCGCCGCACCACATAACCAGCACAGCCTCAAGCCGATCCTCGAACGCTACCTCGGGGTGCACATCACCAAAGACGAGCAGCGGTCCGACTGGGCAGCGAGCAACCTGCGCGCTGAACAGGTTGCCTACGCCGCAGCTGACGTGCGGCACTTGCTTGCGCTCTTCGACGTTATGACCGAACGCGCGCGGGATCTGGGAGTCTGGGAGCTGGCATGTGCGTCCTTTGACTACCTGCCCACCCGGGTGGCGCTCGACTTGCGAGGATCTGGCGACGTCTACGCGTATTAGCCAGCTCGGATAAGGTGCCACAAGCCAAGCTGCACGTCGGGGGCCGCTCGTCCCAGCGAAATGCGCTCCTCTCTCGCCAGGGGCGCTGGCGAATCTACGGGGCGTCGGGGCACCAGGGCCGTGCCGCGCACTCGGCGCATGCAGCGCCGACGCGGGCCGGGAACGTGTTGTCGCCTGAGTTGGGCCACGACTTGACTGTGGCCGCTATGGCGAGGTGCTGACCTGCTGGTCTTCGCTTCGTGGGAGTTGAACTTGCGCACTAGGCGCGGCCCGTAAAGTAGCCTGGTGCCGTACATGCGAACCGTGAAGACGTCGGGAGCGACCGCGGTGCAGGTCATGTGGTCCTCGCGCCGGGGGTTGCGGGAATAGAGCATCTGGGATCGGCACGACGATGCGGAGTTCCGGGCGCTGAAGGCTGCGGCGCAGCAGCGGATCGCCGACTGGGCAGCCGGGGTTCGACCTCGGGCTAGGCGGCCCGGGGCCCGTCCGGGCCGCTGCCGATTACCTCTTCGCGGATGAGCCACCTTGTGGACGCCCTCGAGCGCTGTTACCGGGTGCTCGGGTTCGAGGACGCGGCCGGCGGTGACGACGTGTTCCGCTTGCGGGTGCTGGCCTGGATCATCGAGCCGGTGAGCAAGCTGGACTCCCTGCGGGTTCTTGAGAGGCTGGGGGCGTCCGACCGCACCCTGAAGCGGGCGCCTGCCGACCTATGCGGAGGAGGCGGGGCGGCAGCGGCTGTCGGCCGCCTGCGCCGCGCACGCTATGTACTGCGCAGCTGAGTAGCCGTAGGCTCGTTCGCCGTGAAGTAGCGGATCCCGTTTCAGAGCGATTAGCGGTTTTGAAAGATGTGTGAGTCCCAGCTGCCGTCGGGCTGCTGGACGCCGAACTCGATCTGTGCTGGGAAGTCTGACTTGTCTGAGTAGATCGGCCGTATGAAGAAAGGTGTGCCGAGGGTAGCAGCGAGCTGGCGCTCGAGCCGCGTCCACTCCTTGCCCTCCGGGGACCATCCACGGTTCAGGTAGCGGTTCTGAGGGATTAGGTTGATGCCTTCTTCCGAGCCGCCAGCAGAGTGTGCAACGGCGTGGCCTCGATCGAGTGGTACTTCAGCGCTCTTCGCCTTGGGGGATGGGTAGCCGCGCATGCGGAGCGCGTCCCTCGGGCCGGACGGTGTGCCTGAGCGCCCCCACACGGCGACGAGTCGGTTGTCAGTGGGCGTCGGCACGGTCGTCGCGTCGTACGAATAAGTCAGGTCGTTGGCGTCAACGTGAACGATGTCGCGATGACCCGACGTCCGGCTGAGGTACTCACGCTCCCATTCAGTCACGGCCGTGGCGAGGGAGGCTTGCTCTGCGAGTCGGGAGACAGCCGCTGTCAATCGAGACGTGGAACTGTATGTGGAATCCTGCGGGGGAGGAGCGGCGCTGGCCTGGCGTGCAGACGCAGACCACCCAGCCGGTGTCGCCTGCCCGGCAATGGTGGCTGGTTGTCGAGGCGTCGGGGCCGGGCGGGCGACATGCTGTCTCGCTGGACTTGGAGCCCGACGCGGGGGTGGGGCGCCAGTGAATCCGGTTCGTTCCACATAGCAGGGCATCGGTGCCTACCTTCACGGCATGGGATCTGACCACGAGTCTATGGCGCCCTCCCACCATGAAGCGAGAGTCGTGTTCTCGGCAGCCTTGTAGTACTTAACCGCCCAGGCCATCACCTCGTCGACGAAGATCGTTGGTGCGAAGTGCAGACCTTGCGATGTGCCGATGCTCGTCACGGCCGAGGCGAAGCTGTCAACCGCCGACTCAAGTTGTCTACGAGCTTCCCAGGCGGGTGGGAACGGCTCGCAGAGACCAGCGTTCGGATCACCATCACGACTGAACTGGTACAAAGCATCGGCCAAACACCAGAACCAAGCGGCTGGATGGACGTAGGCCAGAGGAAATTGGTCAACGAAGTTTTCCCCGTCAGGATCGACGAAGGGGCGGGAAGCGTCCTCTTGTAGGAATTCCGGCGCCCCTGGAAGATCCTTGAAGCGCTGCACCAGGATGATCGCGGCAGCCCACAAATCGCTGGTGAACGTCGAGTGCGACGCCGACAGGGTGTCGCGCGCCCAGCCCGAGTACAAGAGATTCGGATCTTGTGAATACGGCCCGATGCGCTTGTAATCCGCAATCGCCGTGCCATGGCGCGCTCTCTTTATGACTTCCTCCCACCTGGCGCTGCTCAGAGCGAATTTGGGGTCCCTGATCAACGTCCTGACATGTGGAAGAATGTAGGAATTAACCCATACGTGCTCGGCGGTCTCGCGCAGGGCTCGGTCGCCGCGTTCAAGCGCGATGTCGATGAGGTTCTCGGCGATGTACTTGGCAAGTCGCGGGTCGCCGCTGTGTTCGTAGGCGTGGTGGAAGCTTGCGATTGAGGCATCGCGGAGTCCGGGGGCCAGTACAGCATCGTCAGTGTTTTGGGCGGCTCTCATGAGCAGATAGCCGGCGAACTCGGCCGCGACCGTGACGCGCCGACTGAGGCCTGGCGCGGCTGCTACACGCAACAAGATCTCAGAGAGCTGCGGCGCAACGGGTCGTATCTCGGGTGACTCAAGGTCTTTGTAGATGAGGAAGCACACATGAATAGCCCAGGTGAGCGCGATAATTTCGGCTCTGATCTCCTGGGCCAAATTGTTCGCGTCGGGGCTTAGAGTTGCCGTCTCTGTCTTGAGGAAGGTCAGAAAATCATTGAGGTTACGCAATGCCACAACAGCAGGTGTGATTGTGCGGTATGTTCCATCGTCATTCGGCTCTTTACGTGTCCCAAAGACGTAACCGAAGTGCAGGACGGCGTCCTTGATTGCATCATGGTATGCGTCCGAGGTGGTGAGACGGGTGGCAAGCTCGACGAACGCGTCTTCGCTCGGAAAGCCTTTGGAAGGGGTACCGTTACCTGCGACGCCCACGGCGGCAGCAAGTGCCTTGTAGGCGAGGGTGTACCACTGCGCATATAGCCACGCCTCAGACTCTGCGTCGGCTTGAAAGGGGGGAAGCTTGACTGGCAACTCGAGCGTGATCGATAGGGCAGGAAGTGTTATCTCGATGCTTTCGGCTGTGTCTTTACGTTGATAGCTCAGGCCGACGAGCGCCTCGCTGTTTGGGAACCACCGCCTGGTCGCCAGCACGAACCATGAGAGCTGCGTCAGGAGCGCTTCGCCGGGGGCTTCAGGGTGCCGGTCAAGACTCGTTTTGAGCGTCGGCAGGTGAGTCGAACACCACAGTACGGCCTCTACGACACGCCCACGGATCCAGCCATTTGTAGCCGCATCGCGCGGAACAGCGCTGGCCAACTTCTGTGCCTGCTCTAGTAGCCGCTCCGTGTCGAGATGGCCATCTGACACAGGTTGTCCCCGTTTCTGAGAAAGCGAGCGTTGAGTTGCGTTTCACTCAAGCCGCCGTTCGACCGCTCGTCGTTGGGCGATGCTCGAATGCTCCCATGATGTCCTATGGGACACCCTGCGGTCGAGCCAGCTCGCGCTGAGCGGTCATGCGCGGTCAAGAGCGTCAACCGCGAACTTGAGCAGAGGCACGGGACCTGGCCGGGCTCAAGGGCCACGTTGCCAACCTGGCCACCTGCCCCGACGGTATCCCAGTCACCTCAGACTTCGTCATCGCCAGCTACCACGAGTTCTGGAACGTCGAAAGAAGCTTCCGAATGTCAAAGTCCGACCTGCAGGCACGGCCCATCTACCACCGCAAGCGCGACTCTATCGAGGCCATCTCCCGATCGTGTTCGCCGCTGCCCCGGCATCTGGGTGGTGATCCGGACCCAGGCGCGCTTCATGGCCCTGTAATACCTGAGCCGCCTGTACTTGCCTTGATCCGTTCCTGGACGTGGTAGTTGATCCTGGCGAGCCGCGGGTGCAGCCCGGAGCGGCGGAACCGGCCGTAGTAGGCCATCCATCCCCGGATGACCGGGCCGATCAGGCCCGTGAGCTGCTCCCAGGTGAGGTTCGTGAGCCGGCGGAGCTGCCAGCCGGAGACGATCTTGCTCATGCGCTTGACCGCTTTCGGGCTGGCTGCCGGGTCGAACCCGGTGAACCTGCCGTTCTTCCCCATGGTGTCGCGGGGCCGGAAGGTGTAGCCCAGGAAGTCGAAGGACACCGGCCCGTCCCCAGGTTCAGCCAACCGTGCCATAGCCTGACACGCCGTCACCACCGAAAGTGCGACAGAGCC
>DPMS01000693.1 GCA_003541285.1 Actinomycetota bacterium | reverse complement strand
CGTCACCGGCCCATGATCGATATCACACTTCAGCAGCCAATTTGAGGTTAAACGGGCTGATCAGCAGTGTCCAGGGCGAGCTAGGGCCGGTCCCGCCGACGGCGGCTTACAGGCCGGCGGCTGACCGGAGCGTGTCCGTCCGGTCGACCCGCTCCCAGGAGAAATCTGGCTCCTCACGGCCGAAATGACCGAAGGCGGCGGTCTGTGCGTAGATCGGCCGGAGCAGGTCCAGGTCCTTGATGATCGCGGCCGGCCGCAGGTCGAAGACCTCCAGCACCGCGTCCTGGATCCGCTCGACGGGAACCTGTTCGGTGCCGAAGCACTCGACGAACAGCCCGACCGGCTTGGCCTTGCCGATGGCATAGGCGACCTGCGTCTCGCACCGGTCGGCCAGGCCCGCCGCCACGACGTTCTTGGCCACCCACCGCATCGCGTAGGCGGCGCTGCGGTCCACCTTGGAGGGGTCCTTGCCGGAGAAGGCGCCGCCGCCGTGCCTGGCCATCCCGCCGTAGGTGTCGATGATGATCTTGCGGCCGGTCAGCCCGGCGTCGCCCATGGGCCCACCGATCTCGAACCGCCCCGTCGGGTTGACCAGCAGCCGGTAGCCGGAGGTGTCCAGGTCCAGGCCGGCCAGTACCGGTGCCACGACGTGATCGCGGATGTCGGGGCTCAGCAGTTCCCTGAGGTCGATGTCGGGGGCATGCTGGGCCGAGACCACGACCGTGTCCAGCCGGACCGGCTGGTCGCCGGAGTACTCGATCGTCACCTGGGTCTTGCCGTCCGGGCGCAGGTAGGGCACGTCACCGTTGCGCCGCACCGCCGACAGCCGCCGGGCGAGCCGGTGCGCCAGCATGATCGGCAAGGGCATGAACTCGGGGGTGTCGCGGCAGGCGTACCCGAACATCAATCCCTGGTCACCAGCGCCCTGCCGGTCCAGTTCGCTGGAGCCCTCGCCCTCCCGGTGCTCGTAGGCGTCCAGGACGCCCTGTGCGATGTCCGGCGACTGGGCGCCGATCGACACCGACACGCCGCAGGACGCGCCGTCGTATCCCTTGGTCGAGGAGTCGTACCCGATCTCCAGGATCTTGTCCCGGATGATGCCCGGGATGTCGACATATGTCTCGGTGGTCACCTCGCCGGCGACATGCACCTGGCCGGTGGTGATGAGCGTCTCCACAGCGACGTGGCTGGCCGGGTCGTCCTTGAGCATTCCGTCCAGGATGGCATCACTGATCTGGTCAGCCATCTTGTCCGGATGGCCCTCCGTGACTGACTCGGAGGTGAAGAGTCGACGGGCCACCTGACTTCCTTCTCTGCGGGGGCGATCGCTTCGCCGAAGTGTAGCCCGCGCCAGGTGACGCAGACGAGCCGAACCGTTGCGCCGCCGCCTCCGGCCAGGGCAGCCACCCTGGTGCCGGTCAGCCCTGCCCGGCCCGCCCCGCCTGCCCGCCCAGCCTGGCCGCTACCAGGTCCCAGACGACATCGGCGAGCACTTCCTTCGGCCCACGCGGGACCTGGGTAACCGTCCCGTCGGTGGCGAGCACCACGGCCTCGTTGTCGTCGGTGCCGAACGCGAGGCCCTTCCCGACCTGGTTGACCACGAGCAGATCGCATCCCTTGGCGGCGAGTTTCGCGCGCCCGTGGTCCAGCAGGTTCTGCGTCTCAGCCGCGAACCCAGCGATGACCTGCCCCGGCCTGCGGCGGGCCACCAGTTCCCCCGGGACGTCTGGGTTCTCCACCAGTGCCAGCGGCTCCGGCCCCGCCGCGGTCTTCTTGATCTTCATATCGCGCCGGGTCCGCGGCCGGTAGTCCGCGACGGCGGCGGCCATGATCACGGCATCGGCCCCGCGGGCGGCGCCGAGCATAGCCGCCCGGAGCTGGAGGGCGGAGGTCACCCGTTCCACCTTGGCCCCTGCCGGGTCGGCCAGGTCCACGTTTGCCGACACGACGGTCACTTCCGCCCCGCGGGCGATTGCGGCCCTGGCCAGTGCATAACCCTGACGGCCGGACGACCAGTTGCCGAGGAAGCGGACCGGGTCGAGTTCCTCCCTGGTGCCGCCCGAACTCACCACGACGCGGCGGCCGGCCAGGTCCTGCCCCAGCCCGCCCGCGCCCCGCGCGAGCACGCGGACGGCGACCTGGTAGAGCTCGCCGGGCTCCGGCAGGCGGCCCGGACCGGTGTCGGCTCCGGTCAGCCGGCCGGAGGCGGGATCAAGGACCAGGCAGCCGCGCTCCCGCAGGATGGCGACGTTGGCCTGGGTCGCGGGATGCTCCCACATCTCGGTATGCATGGCCGGTGCGAACACCACCGGGCAGCGTGCCGTCAGCAGGACAGCGGTGAGCAGGTCGTCCGCCCGCCCGCCGGCCGCCCGGGCGAGCAGGTCAGCGGTGGCGGGCGCGACGAGGACGAGGCCGGCTTCCTGCCCCAGCCGGACGTGGGGCACCTCGTGCACGTCGTCCCATGCGCTCGCGGTAACCGGCTGCCCCGAGAGGGCTGCCCAGGTGGCGGCGCCGACGAACCGCAAGGACTCCTGGGTAGGCACCACCCGCACCTGATGCCCGGCCTCGGTGAGCCGCCGCAGCAGCTCGCATGCCTTGTAGGCAGCGATCCCGGCCCCAACCCCGAGGACGATGCGCGCTGGCACGTGCCCCGCCAGGCCTCAGCAGGTCAGGGCTCCGCCGTCTCCACGGCGGACAGCAGGTGCTGGCGGATTTCACGCAGCGCGATCGACAGCGGCTTCTCCTGCACACGGGTCTCCACGAGCGGGCCCACGTACTCCAGCAGCCCCTCGCCAAGCTGGGCGTAGTAGGCGTTGATCTGCCGCGCCCGCTTGGCCGCCATGATGACAAGGCGGTACTTGCTGTCAACGACTTCGAGCAGGTCGTCGATCGGCGGATTGGTGATGCCATCCGCAGCGGTATTGCCTGCCACTGTCTACCTTCCGTTAACCCTGGTTTACGGCCAGATCAGGCCATCATCAAGGCTACCAGTTGCCTGCACACGTCTTTGACGGACGTGTTGACCAGGGTGATGTCGAATTCCCGGCCCGCCTCGATCTCATTGGCGGCCAGCTCCAGCCGGCGTGCGATGACCTCGGGTGGCTCGGTGCCCCGGCCGGTGAGCCGGCGCACCAGCTCGTCCCAGGAAGGCGGGGCGAGGAAGACAAGCAGCGCGTCCGGGACTGCCCGCCGCACCTGCCTGGCCCCCTCGATGTCAATTTCGAGCAACGCCGGAACACCTGCGCTGACCCGCTCCACGACAGGTGCCCGCGGAGTTCCGTACCGGTACCCGGCGAAACTCGCCCATTCGAGCAGTTCGCCCCGCTCCACCAGCTGGTCGAAGCTCCCCTCACTGACAAAGTGGTACTCGCGCCCATCCACCTCGCCGGGCCTGGGCGGCCTGGTGGTGACCGAGACCGACAGCCAGATGTCCGGGCGTGTCTTCCGCAGGCCGGCCACGACGGTGCTCTTGCCTACACCGGAAGGGCCGGAAAGCACTGTCAGCCGGGCGTCGCCAGCGACCCCTTGGACAAGCGCGGCACCGCGAGTGCGATGGCCCGACGAATCGGTCATGGAACATTGTCCCCCGCGCCCGTCCCTGGGAGAGTCAGCCTCGGTCAGGCCTCCGGAAACTCGTTCTCCAGAGCGGTCCGCTGATTGGCACCGAGACCGCGGACACGCCGCGATTCTGCGATCCCGAGCCGCTCCATGATCTGCCGTGCCCGCACCTTGCCGACACCGGGCATGGCCTCCAGCAACGCCGACACCTTCATCTTGCCAACGATGTCATCTGTCTGGCCTTGCTTGAGGACCGCAGGCAGCTTGATGTTAGCGTGCTTGAGGTTCTCCTTGACTTCGGCACGGGCCTTGCGTGCCTTCGCCGCCTTCTCAAGAGCGGCCGCACGCTGTTCGGGAGTGAGGGGAGGAAGAGCCACTCCAGTTCACCTCGGGTTTCGAATAGGAAAAAGTTGGTTCGGCAAGGGAAAGTAGCGACTCCGGCTCTCCGAGGCAACGCGAACCCCCGTTTAATGCGTCATAAATTGGCTGATACTACTTTACGAAACCGTCCGAATACTCAACGTAGTCAAACAGGCTACCCTCCAGGCCACAGCGGGGGCGGCCCAGCCGGACGGGCAGATCGCGCCGAGTCAGGCCGCCGGGCGCACGCAGGCCTTACTACCGGTCGGTACACGGCACCATGCCGGCCGGTACCCGGCCGCCCGGGCCGGGCGGCATTCCCGTGCAAACGCCCGGCCACAGCGGGGCCATCCGCGGGCCGCATGAACCAATTCACCACCGCCCATGGCCGCATTCCCGTGCCCACACCCTTCGACCCCTCGCTTACCCGAGGCGGGAGTAAGCCGGCGCGACAGCGGCCCGCCCAGCAACCCCCGTCACCCCGAGGCGAGGGTGAGCCGGCGCAGTGGCGCGGCGATAGCGGCGGCAGCGGCACCGGGGTCGGACGCCGCGGTGATCGGCCGCCCGATCACGAGCAGGTTGGCCCCGGCCCGTATCGCCTCCTCGGGCGTTGCCGTCCGCGCCTGGTCGTCGGCTGACGCCCCGGCCGGGCGCACCCCCGGGGTGATCAAGGTGATGTCCGGGCCGACCTCGGCCCGGACCGCGGCGACCTCCTGCGGCGAGCACACCAGCCCCCGCGCCCCGGCCCTGACCCCGAGCACGGCGAGCCGGCGTACCGCATCCGACATCGGGCCCATCACGCCGATCTGCTCCAGGTCCGCGCTGTTGAGCGAGGTCAGCACGGTCACCGCGGCCACTATGGTGTCGGGGGCGCCTTCGACCGCGGCGCGGACCACGTCGCTGCCGCCTGCGGCGTGCACCGTGAGCAGATCCGGGCGCAACCGCGCCACCGCCCGTGCCGCGCCCGTCACCGTGGCCGGAATGTCGTGCAATTTCAGGTCGAGGAAGATCTTGACGCCACTGGCCCCCCGGATCGACGCCACGACCTCCGGCCCGTACCTGAGGTACAGCTCGAGCCCCACCTTGACGGTGCTGACATGCGGCGTGACCAGCCCAGCCCACCGGGCGGCGGTCTCCAGATCTGGTGCGTCGAGTGCGACAGCGATCGGCGCCGGCTGGGTCAAGGCTCCTCCTTGGGGACAGGTGACATCACGTTACAGCGCACTTCCGGAGAGCCTCCGCCCTGGCGCGGGGCGCGGCTCGTGCGCCAGCCCGATGATGTCGGCCAGGCGCTCGATGCCCCGGCTGGCCAGTTCCTCATCGAGTTCCCGCAGGATCCGGATGCAGGCTGAAGGATCATGGAAGATGGCCGTCCCGACACTGATCATGGACGCGCCGGCCAGGATCAGCTCGAGGGCGTCCCGGCCGGTGCGCACCCCGCCCATACCGATGATCGGCACATCCGGCAGCGCCTGGCGGACCTGCCAGATGCACCGCACGGCGATCGGCCGGATCGCCGGGCCGGACAGCCCGCCGGTAATCCCGGCCAGCGCCGGGCGCAGCGTCTGGGTGTCGATTGTCATGCCGAGCAGCGTGTTGATCATCGACAGCCCGTCGGCGCCTGCGCTCACGCAGGCCCGGGCGATGGCGACGATGTCGGTGACGTCGGGCGACAGCTTCGCGAAAACCGGGACGTCATAACGCAGCCCTGCGCGGACTGCCTCGATCACCGCCGCCGACGCCGTCGGGTCACAGGCGAAGACCTGACCCCGGTCCTCCACGTTGGGGCAGGAGATGTTGACCTCCACCGCCGTCACCCCGGAGGCATCCGAAAGCCGGCCGGCCAGATCCGCGAACTCGTCGACGGTCCCGCCCGCGATCGAGACCACCGCCCGTGCCCCGCGGGACAGCAGCCACGGCAGGTCGCGCTGGAGGAACGCATCGATGCCCGGGCCCTGCAGCCCGATCGAGTTGAGCATCCCGCTCGGCGTTTCGGCCATCCGCGGGGTGGGACGGCCGGCCCGCGGCGCGAGCATCACCGACTTGGTGACGATGGCGCCGATCTTGGCCACATCGAAGAACTGGGCGAGTTCGCGGCCCGCTCCCGCGCAGCCAGACGCGGTGAGGATCGGGTTG
>DPMS01000735.1 GCA_003541285.1 Actinomycetota bacterium | reverse complement strand
CGCATTGTGGTCGGCGTGGATCTTTCGGCTGCCTCGCTGGCTGCGCTGAAGTGGTCCGCGAGGGAAGCAGGGCTGCGCGCCACCCAGCTGCAGGTGGTGCGGGTCTACGAGCGTCCCCATAGGTGGCTGGCACCATACGCGTCACACCGCCACCTGCCCGGAAGGGACGAGGACAGCGTCAGCGTCAAGGCCCGGCTGGCCGATGCCGTCCAGACCGTACTCGGGCGTGCCCCTTCCGTCGCTCTCACGGTGGAAGTGACCGAGGGGCTGCCCGCCCGGGTGCTGCTTGACCTGGCGGCCGGGGCCGAACTGCTGGTGCTCGGCGGCGCGGCCGGCACCGGCCAGGACACGATCGGCCCGGTGGCGCGGGCGTGCCTGCGTCACCCGCCCTGCCCGGTCGTGGTGGTCAGCGCGGACATGGCAGGCGTGCCCATGCCCGTGTGAGGGGATGCCCCGCCCGATCTGAGGGGCCGCATACCACTGGGACCAAAGCCTCCCCCACCGCCGCACGACTCCGGACCAAGGCCTCTACCGGCGGCGCAGCGTCCGCGGTTTGCTCTGGGTGGTGGGAGATGGGCAGCATGGCACAGCAAGGCGCAGGAACCGGAGGCCTGGCCGCGGATGCGCGACTGGCACGTGAGGGCGCCCGGCTGGCTGGCCGGTACCGGCTGGAGGGCCGGCTCAGTGAGCGGGACGGGCCACTGGTGTGGAAGGCCACCGACGAGGTGCTCGCCCGCCCGGTGGCCGTGCACACGTTCCCGCCCGGATTCCGCCGTACTGGCGAGGTTGTCGCAGCCGCCCGCGCCGCATGCCGGCTCAGCGATCCCCGGCTGATCCAGATCTTCGACGCCGACGACCGCCCGGAGCACCCCTACATCGTCACTGAGCTGCCTTCCGGCTCGCCCCTTGGCGATCTGCTGGCGGCCGGCCCGCTCGGGCCGCTGCGCGCGGCCGAGATCATCGGCGAGGCCGCTGACGCCCTCGCGGCCGCACACGCGGCCGGGCTCGCACACCTGTGCCTTACCCCGGATTCGCTGTGGTGCAATGCGCGGGGAGAGGTGAAGATCAGTGGCCTGGCGACGGCAGCCGCGCTCACCGGGGCGCATGCCACCGACCCGGCCCTGGCCGACACGCGGGGCCTGGCCAGGCTCCTGTACGCGGCGCTCACCGGCTGCTGGCCTGGGCCGGAGAAGACCACCTTGCCGCCGGCGCCGCAGGCGGCTGGGCGTGCGTGTGGCCCCGGCCAGGTGCAGGCTGGCATCCCACCGCATCTCGACGAGGTGACCTGCCGGGCACTGTTCGGGGAAGCCGATGGTGACGGGCCGCCGGTCCTTGGCCCGGCTCAGCTCGCCATGGAGCTGGCCTCGATCACCCATCCCGGCTCCCAGCCGCTCATCCCGTCCGGCCCGCTGCCAGCCGTCCCGG
Source organism: Actinomycetota bacterium (assembly GCA_003541285.1). Taxonomy (GTDB): domain Bacteria; phylum Actinomycetota; class Actinomycetes; order Streptosporangiales; family Streptosporangiaceae; genus UBA9676. The sequence goes on along the minus strand of DPMS01000735.1, from coordinate 2,693 downwards.
CGGCGGAAGATCCACTGCCGCCCGGCTGGGTACCGGTGGCGGCAGCCACCCCGGTCACCACACCCCTGCCCGGGCCGGTTACCCCGGGGGTGCCACCGGCCAGCCTGCTTCCGTGGGCCGGCCCCGGAGCCAGCGAGCCGGCGCCGGTCACGCGCACCCGGCGGGCGAAGCCGCCAGCGAGGGCGCTGCGGGCCGGCGCCGCCGCGGCCCTGGTGGCAGTGCTGGCGGCGGGTGGCTGGGTGCTGGCGCACCGGGCATCCCATGGCAGCCCGCCCGCCTCCGTCCCGGCCACGACCCGGCTATCCGCGGTCAGCGCGACGGCATTCGACCCGTACAGCGACGGCCCCGGCGACAACAGCAAGCTCGCGCCCCGCGCGATCGACGCCAGCATGGCCACGGCCTGGCACACCGACTGGTACACCAGCGCGCACTTCGGCAACTTGAAGCCGGGCACGGGCCTGCTCCTTGACATGGGCAAGAAGGTGATGATCACCGGCGCCCGGCTCACCCTCGGCAGCGCTCATGGCACGGACCTCCAGCTGCGGGTCGGTACCACGGCGGCGTCCCTGAGCGACATGCCGGCCGTTGCCCGGGCAGCCGCCGCGGACGGGCAGGTGCACCTGCGGCTCGCCGTGCCAGCACACGGCCGGTACGTGCTGGTCTGGTTCACCAAGCTGCCGCGTGACAGCGCGGGCACCTTCCAGGCGAGCGTCCACGACGTCAGCCTGGAAGGCCGGGCGTGACAGGCGGCCCGTCAGGTCCGGGGCCAGCACGAGAGGGGAATACCGTGACCGGCACTCCCGGGTCTTCCCGGCCGGCCCGCCAGCCCGGCCCCCGGGCCGGCCAGGAGCTTGCCACCTGGTGGCTGGCGCGCGGTGAACACCAGTTGCCGCCGGTGGGCGAATGGCTCACCGTGGCCGAGCGCCGCCGGGCTGCGGGCCTTCGGTACACCAAACGGCGGACTGATTTCCTGCTCGGCCGCTGGACCCTCAAGCTCGCGGTGGCGCGAGTTCTCGGCTGGCAGGATGATCACGCGGGGCTGATGCGGATCGAGGCCCGGACCGCGCCCAGCGGTGCGCCCCGGCTGTACATCGATGGCGAGCCCGCCGCCTTCGGGGTGTCGCTGACCGATCGCGCGGGCTATGCCGTCAGCCTGGTGGCAGCGCGCCCGGCAGCGGTCGGATGCGATGTCGAGGTCGTCGAACCGCGCAGCGGGGCTTTCGTCAGCGATTACCTGACCGAGGCAGAACGCCGCCTTGTGGTCGCGGCAGGCCCGGCCCGGGACAAGATGGCCAACCTCGTGTGGTCGGCCAAGGAGAGCGCGCTCAAGGTGCTGGGCACCGGCCTGCGACGGGACACCCGCTCGGTCGAGGTGACAGTGGCCGACCTGAGCCCTCCGCAGCGCACCTGGTCCCCGCTCCAGGTCCGCACCGCCGAGGGTGCCGCCTTTCCCGGCTGGTGGCGGCAGAGCGGGGTGTTCCTGGTAACGGCCTGCTGGCCGGCCGGCGGGCCACCGCCTGCCGCGCTCGAGGCCGAATCCCCGCTCGACACCATGCCGCCGTCCCATCAGTGGCTCGGCCGGCCGCTCAGCTAGCCGCCAGGGGTGGCCAGCCGGCGTTCCAGCGCACCGATCATGAACGGCCGCAGCTCCGCGGGCGAGATGATGTGATCGACGGACCCCACCCGCATCGCACGCCTGATGTCGTGGATGCTGTCGAATTCGTCGGCGACTTCCTTGAGTTTCTCAGCCCGGACGGCCTGGATGACGTCGGCAAGCTCGTGATGGGCATCCGCCAGCGCCTTACCGGTGCGCGACCCGAGGCGCGCCCGCAGGCTGACTACCCGCGGATCCTCCTCTGTCCTGGCGGAGACCTTGCGCGAGAGCACGACGGCAGCGGCGGGTGCTCCGCCGATCACCGAGGCGAACGAGCCGGACACGGCGGCCGTTTCCATGTCGTCGTGCAGCCGCTTGGAGAAGACCACAAACGCGCCGCCGTGGTAACGCGACACCACCACGAAAAGGATGGGGCCCCGGAAATTGGTCACCGCCCGGCCGATCTCCGCGCCGTACTCGAGTTGCTGCTTGCGCATGCTCTCCGGGGAGCCGTCGAAGCCGGTGAGGTTGGCCAGGACCACCACCGGGCGGTTGCCGCTCGCCGCGTTGATGGCGCGGGCGAGCTTGCGCGACGACTGCGGGAACAAGGTGCCCGCGGTCCAGGACGGCGGGCCGTCCGCGGGGACGAACCCGGGCCGGGGCACCGTGCGCGACTCAAGGCCGATGAGGCAGACCGGGAAACCCCCGAGCCGGGCCTCCCAGATGATCACACTCTCGGCATCGCGCCAGCGGGCCCACCTTTCGAACGGCAGGTGGTCGCTGTCGGTGACCGCCCGCATCACCGAGCGCATGTCGAACGGCTTCTTGCGATCGCCGTTCAGCTCGGCGGAGAAGATATCGCCGACCGACGCGAACTCCGACCCCTCGACGGGCTTGTGCGGGGACGCGCACACATCGCGGTCGAAGGGGTCGGCCGTCGGTGCCCGGCGGGGATGCTGCTCACCGGGTCCCCCGGGTCATCGGCAGGCCAGTGGACAGCGGCAAGGGCACCGGTGCCCGCCGGAGGCCGCGAAAACCCGTTCGGGGAGGCTGGCGCCTGCCCGGGCACGTCCGCATGTCTTGCCATCAGCCTGTATAC
>DPMS01000373.1 GCA_003541285.1 Actinomycetota bacterium | reverse complement strand
CCATCTACCTCGGATACCTGTACCTGCGCCAGCCGCAGCGGGTGGCCGACGTGGGCCTGATCCACCTCGATACCGAACCGGCGGCCGAGCCCGCCACGGCGGGACAGCCGTAAGCGACCTCGAACTGAACGGCTTCATGCCCGAACGCAATCAGTACGCGTGGGCGGGTTACCCGCTCGTCGAACTCGTGATCCAGCATGGCTGGGGTTCACAGACCGGCCGGATGCATAGCCATTCACGACCGGGCAACGCCAAGGATGCCCGCTTCTGCCGCGGGTCGTGTGCCTCGTCAGGCGGCTGTGAGTGCTCAGGAAGCCCAGCGGCGCTGTGAGCCTTCGTAGTCGGCCAGGCGCCACATCATCGCGGACTGTGGCGTGATGGCATAGACCACGTCGAAATCGGGGCCGGCGTCTGGCAGATACTGCCGGTCACCCTCGCCGGTGTATTTGGCCGACAGGGCCGCGACCACGTCAGGGATCTGGGCAGGGGTTCCCATGTCTCTGGCAGTGCCACGCACGATTACCACATCCTCGGCGCTTTCCAGATGCACCACAACGCGCGGGTCGGCGGCAAGGTTGCGCGCCTTGACGGTGCGGCGCTCGCTGTAGAGGTACAGGGTGCCGCCGGTCACCACTCCCCAGACCGGGGCTGCGTGCGGGGCACCCGAAGACGTCGTGGTGCACAGCCAGTAGTTACGCGCCGCCGCCAGGCGCGCGGCGACTTCGGGCCAGGAAAGGGCGTTGTCCGGCACCAGCACATGATCGCACCCCCCCGGGCCGCGAGATAGCGCATACCGTCTTCCACCATCCCGGAGAACGTCCTACTTTGCCGCGAGTAGCTCGGATAGCCAACTCCCGGGGATGGCGCTTGTTCGCAGGCGCGATGAGAGCAGCCCAACGTGGTACAGCCCTCAGTCAGGCGCGGCTTGTCCGGGGGATGGCCGCAGCACTGTGATGGACGCAAATGCCCACAGGCCAATCGCTCCCAGCCAGATGATCAGCCGTAGCCACCCGGGCAGGCCGTTGCCCTGCGGCGGCTGATACTGCTGTCCGGTCAGGGGCGAGTACGCATACCAGCCGAACCTCATCCCTAGGCTGGTCAGGTAGCTGGCCATGGCGCCGAGCGCACCTGCGAGGGCGATGACAACAACGACCCTCGGTCGTGGTAGCTGATGAGCTGGTCGCGGACGAGTTCAGCGCCGGTGCCTCCGACCTGGAGCGCTACCACTACGGCTGGAGTGTGGTTTCGTGCCTGCCCGCTACCATGGGTGATCCCCGCACATCGGCCACCGGGGCTGTGATGCGCCCCGCCACACTGCGCCGTTACGCCCAGCAGGCCGGCTTGCGCAGCGTCGAAATCCTCCCACTGCAGACGGAAACCTGGCGCTTCTACCGGCTGACCCCATGACCTCCCACCCGGGACGGTGACGATTGCCGCCACCTCCGCAGCCCGGAGAACATCGGACAGAGTCTGCTGCCGGGCGGGCGCGCGGGCTCCCGAGGATCCCGCCGAATGGCTCGTGCGAAGATCGCCAGGCAGGTAAGCGTGGCCGGTCAACGACGATGCCATGCACGTAGATTCCTCATCTGTATGCCAGCTCCAGCCCAGTGCCGCACCCGCGGTGGCGTACCCATATCAGCTTGTCCTGCCGGTCCAGGCCACGAGCAGCGGCCGGTCAGAACATGTCACGAACACCATCGCTAGATGCGCTGCCGTCCGTCGAGCAGGTCGTGAGCGCGGAGGGCGAACCACCACTCGGCCAAGTCCTCGGTCCGCGTCAGCCCGCGGCCGGTGATCTGCTCGATCTTCCTGATCCGGTAGCCCAGGGTCTGCTTGTGGATGTGGAGCTCGGCGGCGGCGGACTGCCACGATCGGTCGTTGCGGAGCATCACCCGGAGTGTGTTCACATAGTCGGTGCCGTGCTCGGCGTCCAAAGTGATCAGCCTGCCGAGGATCCGGGTCACCAGCACCTGTGCCTCCGTAGGGGTTCGCGGCAACAGGAGCGTGGTGTCGTCGCCGAAGCGGACCACCGGCCGTTTCTCCGTTTCGGCGACGACGAGGGCCCAGCGGGCTTCCTGGGCTGCATCGGGTACCCGGTTCGCGGAGATGACCGGGCCGCTGGCGCCCACGGCGTGAGCGGGCTCCGGCAGCTCAGCGGGGAAGTGCTCCTCGACGGCGAGGTCGGGAATCACCACATACAACAGGCAGTCGCGGCGCAGCAGCAGGTAGGGGACTCTGGTCCTGGCCAGTGCACGGTGCACGGCGGTCACGGTGACCTGGCGGCCGACGTCCGCCATCACCAAGACACAGGTGCTCAGGTCAAGGCCGGCGCCGGTGACCTGCTCGTCGGCGGCCCATGGGTCGACCCGGCGGTCTATCATCTGGCTGAGCAAGTCTGCACCCTGCCTGCGTTGCTGCTCACGTGCGGCGACCAACTGAGCCAGCTCGAGTGCCGCCCCAGTGGCGATGTGCTGGAGCAGGACCGGGCTCGGCAGCTGGTTGCCGAGGGGTTCGACAACCAGCGCGGTCGGCTGTTCGCCGGGGACCGCCACGGCAACCGCCCCGGCGTCGCCCCCCGCCGCTCCCGGGAGGTTCAGGCGCAGCATCCCGGGTATCGCATTGCGGTGCGCCAGGTAGCTCTCGACGAGCGCGCGGCCGAATGAGGTCTCCTCCCCTTCATCGAACAGCGAGAGCCCGGTTTCGGGGTCGACCAGGTAGAGCCGGATCCCGAGTTCCTGCCCGAGCTTGCGGAAGGTCTCCGGCCCGCGTTGCGCGGAGACCACGGAGGTCCGCAGGAGTTCATACAGCCGCGCGATGCGTCCGAGCTGGAGAGACTCCTCACGGTCGTTGGCGTCGGCCACCGCGCGGACCACGGCGGTGAACGGAACGCTGAACGGGATGCCCAGGAGCGGCAGGCTAAGCTCGTCGGCCTTCCTGATGGCGCCGACGGTGAGCGGGGGCCCGGACATGCCCAGCCCGAGCGCCAGCCCGCTGGCTCCCGTCTCGCACAGCTTCTCGACGAAGTTGATCTGGATTGCTTCCTCAGGGGCCATCCCGGTCCCGTTGGTCAGCAGCAGCTCGCCGGTCCCGTGCCACTCCCACGGGTTGGGCAGGTCGGAGGTGTGCACCCAGCTGATCTCGCGGTCCAGCCCGTCGGCGCCGGCGATCAGAGTCGCCTGCAGGTGCGGCAGCTGGAGTAGCTCACGGACCGTGATCGCCATCTTGCACCCAGCCCACCCGGTCACGCACTAAGTGATTCAGCGCCCCAAAGAGTCCCCAGCTCTTCATACCGCAGTATGACGGTGGCCGGAAGGTCTGCGCTGAGGTCGGATGGTCCCGGCCCGGCTTTATCCGGATCCTGTCTGGTAAACACCAGTGTTGGAGATGCCGATGGCTCAGTCCCATCGACCTGAACCGGGGCAGCGCTTGGCGAGCGGAACCCGCTCGCCGGAGCCGATCACCTGGCCTGACGGAAAAACCGCGGCAGGGTGCCTCACCTTTGACATGGATGCCGAAGCGGCCGTGCTGACCGCGGACATTTCGTCGGTCAGCCGGATGACGCCGATGAGCCACCAGTCCTACGGGCCGCTGGTCGGGGTGCCGCGCATCCTGGCCCTGCTGGAGCGGCACGACCTCGAGGCCACGTTCTTCGTACCCGGGTACTCCGCGCAGCGCTACCCCGAAGTCGTGCGCAGTATCGCCGAGGCGGGCCACGAGATCGCGCACCACAGCTACTTCCATGAGAACACCGTCGGCATGGACGAGAAGACCGAAGCAGCAATGCTCGACCTGGGATTGCAGGCGCTGTGGGACGTCGCCGGGGTGCGACCTGACGGGTACCGGGCGCCGATGTGGGAGATGAATTTCCACACCCCGCGGCTGCTGGCCGAGCGGGGATTCCTGTACGACTCGAGCCTGATGGACTCCGACCATCCGTACCTGCTCGCAGTCGGTGAGACCTCGTCTGCCGACACGCTGGTCGAGATCCCGGTGTCGTGGGGTCTGGACGATTGGGAGCAGTATGCGTTCCTTCCAGATCTGATCGGCTCGGGTGTCATCGAGAGCCCCACAAAAGCGTTGGAGATGTGGACGCTCGAACTCGAGGCGATGCATCAGCTCGGTGCCGCGTTCGTTCTCTGCTGTCACCCGTTCCTGTCTGGCCGTCCGGGCCGGGCCGCGGCTCTCGAACACCTGGTCGAGCGGATGAAGTCCCTACCCGGGCTTTGGATCACGACGGTGGGCAACGTGGCCCGGCACACCGCGTCGCTGAACCTGTCCCCCCGCACCTGTCCCCAACCCATCCTCCCCGCCGACGCCCCTTGGGTTCCCCGGCCCCCTGGCTGACGTCGCGGCTGCAACGCGAGAGGACACCGATGACCGAAATCCCGAACACCGACGTGCCGGACACGGTCCCCGCGGACCCGTCTGCGAAGCGGCCGGTCAGAGACTTCAGGCTGCGCTCCGCATTCGCGCTGTCGTTCGCCGACCTTTCACCGATTGTCGGCATCTACACGGTCTTTGCGATCGGTCTGGTCGCTGCTGGCCCGGCGTTCCTGTGGGCCTTCCCGCTCGTGCTGATCGCGCAGCTGTTCGTTTGTGGTGTCTTCGGTCATCTGGTCTCGAAGTGGCCATTTCAGGGCAGCGTCTACGCTTGGTCGCGTGAGCTGGTCGGGCCTCGCTTCGGGTGGTTCACCGGCTGGGCCTACATGTGGGGGCTGACCCTCACCCTTGCGGTGCTGCCGCTGGCAGCGTCCCCGTATTTGCTAGGCGCGCTAGGCGTCAATTCGCCCACCCAGACCACCGTCGAGTTCGTCGCCCTCGGGATTCTGCTCTTCGGTTCGGCCGTGAACATATTCGGCGGGCGAGTGCTGAAGCTTCTGATCTTCATCGCGCTGGCTGCGGAACTCATCGCGTCGGCCGGAATCGGCATTGCTCTCCTGTTCTTCCACCGAATCAATCCGTTGTCGGTGATCTTCAACGGAGGAGGCACCGGGCACGGCGCACACTGGCTGATTGGTGCATTCCTCCTGCCCGTCGCGTATGTTGCCTACACGTTCATCGGCTTCGAGGCCTCTGCTTCGATCGGCGAAGAAGTCCAGGCCTCCCGCCGCGTGCTACCCAAAGCCGTCATGTACTCGCTCGTCGTCGGCGGCCTGCTCGTCATGGTCGCCTGCCTTGGCCTCGTCCTCGCGATTCCGGACATGCCGGCTGTGCTCTCGGGCAGGGACACCAACCCGATCGCCACCACCTTGGAGCACAGCTTCGGGTCGGGAGCCGGACGGACCCTGCTGGTCGCGCTGGCAATCGGCTTCATCTCCAGCATGATCGCCGTGCAAACAGCCGTGACCCGCGCGATCTGGGCCAACGCGCGCGATAAGGCCCTTCCCGGCGCTGGCCTGCTGGTCAAGCTCTCCGGGCGCGAGCACCTCCCCAGGCATGCGATCGGCCTCACAGTTGTCATTGCGGGGGTGTTGCTGTTCTTCGGCACCTCCAAGGTGTTCGCCCTGCTCGTGACGTTCTCCGCGTTCGGCTTCTACCTCTCGTACTGGATGCCGGTCCTGGGATTGGCCTACGTCAGATGGCGCGGCCGATGGAGCCTGGGCGATGCGTGGGGGGTGCGCTGGATCGGCCCGGTCACCGTCGTTGCCGTTGTCTGGCTCACGCTGGAGATCATCAATCTCGCCTGGCCCAGGTCAGTCACCAGTGACTGGTACCTCAACTGGGGAATCATCATCATGACCGGCGTGCTCGCCGTGGTCGGTGCAGTGATTAGCTGGCGGGTTTTCCAGCCGGGTTCGCCGGGAGCCCTCGCATCCTCAGAAAGGACGCACGCTGTGCTCGACACGGAGGACGCGTGACGCCCGCCGGCACCGAGACACCAGTCGCTGCCGTCACCGGGGCGGCAAGCGGAATCGGCGCGGCGTGCGCCGACCTCATGCGCCGCTCTGGCTGGCACACCGCGGGTATTGACCTGAACCCCTCGGAGACAGATCTGCCCCTGAAGGCCGACGTGTCCGACCGCGCCGCCGTGGCCGCGGCAGTCGACCAGGTCGTTAAGAGATTCGGCCAGATCGACCTGCTGGTCACTGCGGCCGGGTACTACGAAGAGGGCATCGACGTCGTGGACATCAGCATCCAACAGTGGGACCGGATGCTCTCGGTAATCCTCGGGGGCACGGTGAACTGCTGCGCCGCGGTGCTGCCGCCCATGCTCAGCCGGGGGCGGGGCACGATCGTGGCCATCTCGTCGGAGCTCGCCCTCGCCGGCAGCGCTACGGACTTGCACTATGTGGCCGCGAAGGGAGCGGTACTCGGCTTTGCGAAGTCGCTGGCGATCGAGGTGGCCGGTACGGCCATCAGAGTCAATGTGGTCGCGCCCGGTCCCACCGACACACCGCTGCTGGCATCCGATTCCCTGTGGCGTGAACCGGACTATCTCGCCACGTTGCCGCTCGGTCGCCTGGTCACCCCGCAGGAGATCGCTTATGCCGTCCACTTCCTGGCTACGGAGGGATCCATGTACTGCGGCGAAGTGATTTCCCCGAACGCCGGGGCGGTGATCTGACATGGCGATGCCGACGCATTCCGGCATGGTTGCCTTGGTCACCGGGGCGGCCCAGGGCCTGGGCCATGCGACCGCGCTCCGGCTCGCAGCCGACGGATTCCGGCTCGCGGTCAACGACATCGCCGACGACGGACGGCTCACCGCATTGGCCGAGCAGATCGGCGGGCTTGCTGTCCCTGCTGACATCTCCGACCCGGCGAATGCCTCGTCGATCGCTCATACGGTGGGCGCGCAACTCGGTCCTGTGCAGGTTCTGGTCGCCAACGCCGCGGCCATGGCGATGAGCCCGTTCCTCGATCAAAAGCCCGGCGATTGGTGGCGGCAGATCGACGTCAACCTCTCCGGGCATTTCCGGCTTATCCAGGCCGTGGTTCCCGGGATGCGGGCCCTAGGCCACGGCCGTATCGTCATCATCGCATCGGGATGGGGCGTGATCGGCCACCCGAATGCGACCGCTTACGCGGCATCCAAGGCCGGGCTGATCGCCTTGACCAAGGGCCTGGGACGGGAACTNNCCAGACAGGAGGCGACATGCCCGACCAGAGCAGCGGGCCCATAGGTCCGGTAGACGGCAAAAAGGTCCCCCGGTTCGCCGGCTCGGGGTCGTTCGCCCGCCTCCCCGAGATCGATCGGGTGCCGGACTACGACGTCGCCATCCTGGGTGTGCCGTTCGACTCCGGTACCTCCTACCGGCCCGGGGCCCGGTTCGGACCGATGGCCGTCCGGCAGGCCTCGCGTCACCTGCGGCCCGGCTACCACGTTGAGCTGGACTCCACCCCGTTCAGTGAGATCCAGGCCGTCGACGCCGGCGACGTACCAATCACGCCGTTCTCGATCGACGAGGCGATGGAGCAGATCGCCGCCCACTCCCGGGAGCTGATCCGCGGCGACCGCACCGTGGTCGCCATTGGTGGCGACCACACCATCGCCCTGCCGATGCTCCGGTCAGTCGTCCGGGAGCACGGGCAGGCCGCCCTGGTCCACTTCGACGCCCACCTGGACACCTGGGACACCTAC
>DPMS01000132.1 GCA_003541285.1 Actinomycetota bacterium | reverse complement strand
GCATGCACCAGCACCAGCGGGTCATTGTCGCAGTAGACGACGCGGGCATCGGGCGCGATGGCCTGGGCCACCTCGATGGTGCTGCCCGGCGCGGGCAGGCCGGTCCCGATATCGAGGAACTGGCGGATACCGCACTCGGCGGCCAGGTAGCGCACGACCCGGGCCAGGAACGCCCGGTTCGCCCGCGCCCCGGCCACGACCTGTGGCCGGGAACGGATCACTTCCTCAGCGGCCCGCCGGTCGGCCGGGTAATGGTCCTTGCCACCCAGCCAGCATGCATAGACCCGGGCCGGGTGTGCCACGGACGGGTTGAACCGGGGACCGGGGTCAGCGGGCTGAAGGGCCGACATCCACGATTGCGCGCGGGCGGGGGGCGCGGACAGGGGTACAGCCAGGTCCGGCAACGCGGTGGCGGCGGAAGTGCCCTCCTGGCGGGCGGCGGCTGGCACGGCTTCGCCGTCACCGGGCGTGGGCTGCATGGGGCCTGAGCCAGTAACCGGTCCGTACTGCATCGTCTCTCTCCTCTGCGACCAACGCGTCACATAGATGACGTTACGGATCGTGGGTGAGCGGCGACAACGATGTAGCATCAAGTTGCAGCAATATCTTCGATGGCATGCCTGACCAGTTCGCGGGCGGCGGCACTGTATACGGCTGATCGCCGCAGCCATTCGAACGCTCTGGCGTACAGGGCGATCTCCTGTGGTCGTGTTACGGTGAGGTGCGCTGAGGTGATCTCTATGCGGACCGTATGGCTATCGAATATCCAGAACGGCTCACCTGGCCAGATCTTCCGGGCCGTCATCGGTGGGATGATCCCGACCGACACCCTTGGAAGCGACATCACCGCCAGTACGCGGTCAAGCTGGCCGAGCATTACATCCCGGCTGCCCATAACCGTGCGCAGTGCTTCTTCTTCCAGCACGAATGAGAACTGCCGGCCCCCGTGATACAGAAACCGCTGCCGGTCCATCCGCGCGGCCACGGCCTGGTCGATGTCGCCGCCGGACTCATAGAAGTCAGTCGCGATGTGCAGCGTCGCTGCCACGTACTCGGCGGTCTGGAACAAGCCCGGTATAACCGCGGATTCGTAGATCCGAAAGTTATGCGTTCGCTCATAAAGGGGTACTGAGGACTCTTGGACATGTTTCAGGCCGGCCCTAAGCTGGCGGCGCCACTCCATGTACATCGATTCGATGCTGCGGAGGGTGGCTATCAGGTCGGGGATTTGATCCTCGGTGTGGCAGTGGCGGCACCAGGTGCGGATGTCGTCCTCTGATGGGCTGGTGACCGCGTGTTCCAGCTTGGAAACCTTGGTGAAGTGCCAGCCTGACAGGGCAGCGAGTTGCCGCCCTGTCAGGTCGGCGTCCCTTCGTATCTCCTTCAGCCGGTTTGCCAGGGCTTCCCGGGCCTGCTTTACCTGACTGACCAAGGGGTCTCACTCAGCCAGGCTTGTACTCGCTGTGCGGGATCGCGAGTTCCCAGGCGGAGTCGAAGGCGGACTGGCACAACTGCACCACCGCTGTGTCGGTGTAGAGCTGCCGCTCGACGACATCACCGTTGCCTGAGAACACGCTGAAGATGGCCGTTTCGGCGTCGAACAGCCAAAAGTCGTTCCCAGGAAAGGCGATTGCCGATACGAGCCTGCGTGGCAGCCACCGGATATCTTCCCCTGCCTCGACGAACAGGTGCGCGTCCATGTGCTCCCAGCGGATGTAGTCCGTGATCGGCTCAGAGATGATGCGTATCCGGCGGAAGACCTTGCCAGACTGGGTGCTGGTCCGCACCGTCTCAAACCACGGCTTCAGCCACTCGATGTCGTCCGGCTCTCCACGTTCCCACTTGTGCAGATGCGGCTTCTCGACCTGGGTGCCGTAGGAGTCGCGCATCTCCAGATGCAGAGCCGCGAGCCTGAATCTGGTGAAGAACTCGTCACGTTCTTCCCTGGTGATCAGTTGCAATGGCTTTACACTCCGGCAAGCAGTGGCAAGACGCTTGACTTCGGAATCTCGATGCAGGTCTCGTGATGTGGGATATTCATCTGGCTGAGGGCTTCGGCATCGGTCACGCGCGGACCACGCATGATGTAGTTGCCATCTGCCTTGACATGGACGATCGGGGGTGCTGGACGCAGGATTTCCCCACTGAGCCCGTCTTTGCCAAGGTGCACCATCAGGCGCGCCGGCACCTCGACTAGGGTCTCCCCGTCGGTCAGATCTAACAGGGCGAGGATGGGGGGATCGGTGACGATATAGCCTTGCACGATGTAGGAATCCCGGTCGGTGGCGTACAGGGTCGGGGAGTCGTTGGGCTTGGACTCTTTGCCAAGGAACCGAAGCTTCATGCTCATCTCGCTTCGGGATCGCATTGCAGTGCGTTGCAGCAACCATACCTGGCTTTGGTGATTTGTGTGCGCCGTCAAGGTGTCCGGCGGGGAGGTGGCCCGAGGTGGGCGGCTTCCTGGCAGACATCCTGCCCCGCCTGCGCGAGGCTGAGATCGCGCTGCACAGCAGCGATGCCGGTCCCCGCAGCGCCCTCTGGTCGCACGACGACCCGGTCACCCTCTTCGGCGGCGAGGTCAACCGCATCGGCTGGTCCGAGCTGAGCCCACCTTCGACTGGCTCGCCACCCGCTTTACCGAATGCACCTCGCTGGAGTACGAACTCGCCGCCGCCGGAGCCAGTGTGTACGCCCTCACACTGCCGCACACCGTGTGCTGGGGGTATGCGGCTGCTGTGCGGCCGACTCGGGCTTCGGTGGGCCGATGTTGCAGGGCGGGCAGGCCAGGCCCCGCGCGAGCACGTCCTCGGTGGTGCCGGACACCCGGGTCACGGAATAGAACTGCCTGCGGTTCCAGGCCGGGCTGTCGAGCGAGCGGATGGGGCCGGCGTTGTACAGGAACGTGCCGGTGTCGCGCAGTACGGTGCTGAACTCGAACCGGCAGCTGATCTCCGCGCTGCCGTCACCGTCGTTGTCCACGTGGATCTCATACCGGACGTCGTCGCCGAACTCATAGAAGTTCGGCCCGTTGGCACAAGGCCGACCGCCCCCGCGCCGGCCACGGTCGGCAGCGCCGACCGGCGGGTAAGCGCCAGCTCTTGCTCCTTTTGGTAATCGCCGCATCCCACTGAGTAGTCGTCTTCAGGCATGGCTCTCCCCCAGGCGCGGCTATGGGCACACCTGGCTGAACTGGCACCGGCGGCGGCCTACGGGGTGGTTGAGGTCCGGGTGGGCCTGGCTCGGGAACGAGCAGCTTGGTGATCTCGCCGACGGTGCCGGACAGCCCCCGGCGGGACGCCTGCCGGAGGACCGACCCGGGCTACATGTCGCGTAGTTCGAGGTAGCGCTTGATGTCAGGGAGCGACTGAATGATGGCGGCCAGCNNCGGGGTGGGTGAAGGTCATCCGCTGCGGGCTCCGGTCCCAGTGGCTCGACTTCGTCGGGCGCGAAATACAGGAACCTGCCGTGGCTGCGCTGAAGGTCGCCGGCTGGATCGTCGTCCGGGATGACCGCGAGGTGGACATGGCCGTCCACATCGTGCAGCACGGCCTCCACCAGCGCCGTCCGCCCGCCCAGGAACAGATCCTGCGCGTCGGCCCGGCGGCTGCCCGGCCGCATCCGGACCCGGCTGCCGCGGGCGACGCGCACCCCGTTGACGAGGACGTGATCGGTTTCCGGCGAGACGCTGGTGTCGGCTCCNNGCCGGCCCGGACCGGCCCGGCTGTCCCCAGGTAGCGGATGGCCCCGTGCATGCGTTCCAGCATTTCCGGGGGGAGATCGTCGAGACGGTCGAGCAGGGCCGCCGCACGCGGATCGGTGGCCCGGGCCTCCCGCTTCTCCTCATCGGTCAACGTGAGCGTGCGCAGCGTCAGGATCTCGTCGATCTCGGTGGCGTCATACAGTTCCCCGGCGCTTTCCGGGGCGATCCGCGGGTGGTCGTACAGGATGACCGGCGAGCTGAGCACAAGCTCGTCACAGTCTTCCGGGCCGGCCAGCACTGGCCAGGCCGCCGTGTTGACACACGCCGCTGCCTGCGGCGCCGCCCATTCGGGCGGGTCGGTCAGGGACAGGAACCTGCCACCGGGCACATGGATCAGCGCGTGGGTGGCGATCAGTGCCAGCGGCAGGCCGTCCTCGCGCCGCAGCAGCGGCCCGTCCGCGCTGGTGTGGTTCTCGATGCGGACCCGCAGTCGCAGCCCGCCGTAAGGCCCCGGCAGACGTAGCGCACCCAACCGGATCACCCCGGCCAGTGGCGCCTGCCGCCGGACGAGCCGGCCCGCGATCGCGGGTTGGCCGCCGGTGAGCAGTTCGGTGCTTTCACTGCCCGGCACCTCGAAGGTGGTGTCCACCCCGCCGGAGAGCAAGGTGGCGATGCGGGCTCTCACCCGGAGCTCTCGTTCGGCTGCTTCATCCCAGGTGGTCACTTCGGACCCGGCCGCCGTGACGGACGGCACCGTGCGGAAGCCCCCCGAACTGCCCTCGGCCACCTGCGCAATCCGCCGCTGCAGGTGCAGGAAGCGGGCGAACACGGTGACCTCGGCATCCCCGGGGCATTCCAGCAGGCACTCGGTCTGGCTGGCGGACGGCTCGCAGTTGTCCACGGTGCGGTAGGCGGGGGGCATGAGCACCCCGAACTGGAACCGCGACTGGTTCTTCTGCGCCGAGCCCCGGTAGGGATACAGGAGGTAGCCCTCGTACAGGATCGCGTCGGCGACCTGCCGGGCGTGGTCAAGGAATGCGTGCGGCGTGGTCACGGGTCCTCCCGCGCGGCCGCCCCGCCTCCCAGGGCCTCAGTTCCCCCCACGTCCGCTGCGCTCCCGGCGGCCTGGCCGAGCAGCATCTGGAGCGTTGCATCCCAGGTCGGCAGCGCATGGCGGGTCTTGAAGCGCATCAGCTCATCCAGCGTCGCCCGGCTCACCGTGACCCAGGCACGGCCGGGGAAGTGGGCGTCCACCGCCTCCCGCCAGACGCTGACCGGCAGCCGGGCACTCACTTCCTTGCTCCACGGCACCTGCTGCACCTGGAGCCGCCCGTCCACGGTGGCGAACACCGTCCCGCTGAACAGCAGCAGCAGCGGGATGTGCCCGTCGTCGAGCGAACCGAAGTACCGGGTCGAGGCGATTTCCAGGTCATAGGTGAACGGCACTGGCAGCTCCAGGGCGGTGCTGCCGGTGAAGCCGGGCACCATCACCGGCACAGTGGTGAACTGGAGCGGCTTGAGCGTGTCCGCCCACCGGCTGGTGTCACCGAACAGATCATGCAGCCGCTGCGCCTCGGCGTCGCTGTAGCGGCGGAGGTGCGGCTCGATCCTGATCTGGCAGCGCAGCGCGATCGCGTCCACCCGCTGGCCGCTGGTCTCGCTGATCTTCAGGCACAGGGTGAGGGACGGCACCACCGAGAATCGCTCGGCCCGCGCGCCAGTCCAGTCGAAGACGAGTTCGGCCACCTCAGGTCTCCGGAACGAGGTCGCGGGCGCGGGCGCGGACGGAGCCGAGAAACTCCTCGATGGCCTGCCGCGCTTCCGCGCCGCCATCGAAGCCCTGCCAGAGCAGGCGTATCCGCCCGGCGAGCTCGTAGCAGGCGTCGATAGGAACCAGGAAATGCTCAACGCCCGCATCGGCCCGGCTCACCAGCACCGCCTCGACATCTTCTTCGGCACTGGACACAAGCGGGTGGGACTCACCGAGCCGGGCCCACGCCTGGAGGTCGAGTGTGCACTCGGTGGCTCCGGCCGGGCTGGGGTAGAAGCCGCATACCTGCCCACGCTGCGAACTGCGCAGGAAGAAGGCGAGCCCGACGGGGATGTCCAGCTCCGCCCACTCGGCGGCGGTCAGCGGCCGGGCCGGATCGCGCAGGTAGCGGTCGGGGACGGCGCGGTACCGGCCCCGCCCGGCGCCGGCGTCGGTGAACAGCAGATAGCACGCGCGGCAGGCGCAGGTGAGGGCGGATTGCTCCAGGTCCGCCACGTGGCTGTGGACCGGATCGAGCGGGGTGGCACACATGTCGCAGCGTTCTTCGGGCTGGCCCGCACGCTGGCTGCCGGAAGCGGCTGGAGTAGCGCCCGGCAGGGGGCTGGCCTGCACGGTAGAGCTCACCGCGCCGGCGGCCCTGCCCCCGGGCGGCTGCAGGAAGCGGCGCAGGCCTGCCTGCCGGGTCACGCCGGCCTCGCCTCGCCCGGCTGCCCGGCGGCCGGGACCGTGCCCGCCCGGACCGTGCCCGCCGGGACCGCGACCCGCACGCCCCTGCTGTCGGTGATCAGCGGCAGCGGGTCCAGGCGACTGTCCGGGTCGGC
>DPMS01000669.1 GCA_003541285.1 Actinomycetota bacterium | reverse complement strand
GTCCGCACAGCCGCTACTGCGCTGCGGAATTGGGCCGGGAACTGGAGGATGCGGAGCAGGGACTCGGCGCTAGCGGAAGCCACGGGCACCAGGCCGCTGATTCCTCCGCCGCAACCCTGCTGCTGCCCAAGAGCGGATCGCCAGATGGCCGCCCGAACGGTGCTCCTGCCTACTATCTGGGGCGGCCCGCCAGCCTATGGATCAGCGTCACAAGCCCGCGCCGCAACCGCAGCTTACACATAACCAACCCCACCGAAACACCTGGCCGCCACCATTGCCGGCAGCCGGGAACGAACGCTCTCCCAGTCCAGCGGCCTCTGCGGCGGCCAGGGGAGCGGAGCCGGGATGCGCGTAACACCTGCCAGTCCGTCATCAGCGACGACACGAGTCCGGCGACGGACTGATGGCAGCCTCCACGAAAGGAAATCACATGCGCTACACGAACAGGCTTTCCGTGGCAGCCGCGGCCGGGTGCCACGCCGGGGCACTGGCGGGGGGCGCGGCCACACCTGCCCTTGCCGACTACGGCACGGGCGCTCAGTACCAAGTCGAGATCTCGGCCAACAACGTGGGCGGCGTGCCCGGCGACGGCGTCTGGCTGTGGATCGAGCTCAACCGCGACGGCAGCGGTGACTACACCGGCAGCGACTGCATCCATACCGGCCCGGCGGGGGTTAACGGCGCCGCCCGCGAGCAGGGCGACGTGCAGTGGTCGGAGTCTGGCGGGCAGCTGACCATCACCGGTATCGGCTTGGTCGGTGGCCAGTTCCCGGTCACCATTCTGGTGCCGGACCGCTACGGCCACTACGTCGGGGGATCGGACAGCTTCATCCGGGACTTTGCCCTCGGCCAGATTGGCGGGACGGCGCAAGTGCAGGTGGCCCCGTAAGTACGGCACGAAGACGCCACCCGACCGGGCCGGCTCCCGGATAGCAGGCCAGCTCATCCCGCTGGGTGTCCGGGAAGGGTGCAGTTACCCGGGATCAGCCTGCTGAGCAGACCTTGGTCAATCCCTTCCGGCCGTCCACACTGCTGGCAGGTGGGAACTGAGCTGCGCGCTTGCGGGCGCCGACCCCGCGGTACGTCCGCCCCGGGAGTGTCATGGGCGAGATCGATGAGGCTGAGCCGATCAGTGCAGGTCAGAGCGGAGCGTGCTCGATGGAGCTACCGCTCTTACCCGGAGCACCATCGAGGGCCGGCTGCAGCTCACCGGCGGCTCGTTCACCTGCCCCGCTGCGGCGCCGGACAACGAGCACGGACACGCGATCGAGGCGATATCCACGACGGTGCGAGGCGGCATCGACCTGGGCTGGAAGACGGTCTCACCGAGCGTGGACTTCACCGACGCTGTCACCACGTTCCTCGCCGACGATCCGGCAACATGGCCGGTGCGCTTCACTATCGCCGGGCTGACCTATGAGCGCTCCGAAAAGCCCCAGGGCGGACAGCCCAAGCGGATCTGGGACCAGGCGGCACGGTCCGACTGGCTGAGCCGCCAGTCGGAGCTCGACTCTGGGCCTACGAACAGGCAGCGAGGGTGTTCCGGCAGCACGGATACACCAGCGAGGCCGAGCACGTCCTCATAGCGCAGCGCACGCATGCCCGGCTGGTCGGCGGATCGAGCGCCGTCTGGCCACAACGCGCTATAGACGCCATCTACTCGACCATCGGCTACCGATACCGGCCCTCGCACGTCCTGTGGCTGCTCGCGGTACTCCTCGTTCCTGTCGTTGCCTCGCTTGAACTGCGTGCAAGCCAGGCCACGCTGCGGGCGACCAACGGCAACGGAGACGTGTACTCCACCAGTGGCGCGCTCGTGGCCGCTGCCAACCGCGCGGCACCGGGCCCTGGCAGCGGCAGCAATCCGTTGCGTGCCGACGCATGCGGCGACGGTGAGGTCCGCTGCTTCAGCCCGGTGCTCTACGCGATTGACACCGTGGTCCCCCTCAGCGATCGACTTGGTACCCCGGACCCTTATGTGCCCGGCGGCCAGCTCATGCTGTGGTGGCTCAACCTCGCCACCCTGCTGGGCTGGCTGCTGTCTTCGATATTCGTCCTGTCACTCGCCAGACTGTCCCGGAGCCCCTGACCGGCCAGCCCGGCGGGTTACAGCGGGCCGGCGGCACCGCAGGGGAATTCGCAGATGCCCGGCGGCTCGACATAGCAGCCGCACCCCTCCGGCCCGCAGATGATCTCGACGTGCATGCCAGCTTCCCCGTCGTCGTGGTGCACGGCGAGCGGGTCGAACTTGACCACCGTCTCCGGGTTCAGGTCCATGCCCAGCGTCCGGGCGGTGATCTGGGCCATCTCGGCAAGCCGGTCACGTACCTCACCGGAGAGATAGCGCATCCGTTCGCGGTCCGCCGGCTGCAGCTCGACTCGTTTGGTAGTGATGTCAGTCATGCCTGCTCCCTTGGTAGTGCAGCGCGGGATCGTCGCTGCTGTCCCGAAGGGAGGCCTGGCCGCTGCCTGATACATCGGTCGTCATCAGCCCCGGCCGCAGGACTGGCCGGCATCCCCCGCGCGCCCGACTACGGATGTATCTCGGCGACTCGTGCGTCCTCCCATTTGTTGGCGGCAGCGACCGTCTCGGTGCGACTTGGGGAATGGAGACAGCCATGAGCGTGACCTACGCGAAAGACCGCATCCTGGCGAAGGCTTCCGAACTGCGGCCAGAGGATGTCGGCCGGCTCAACGAGATGCTGGATGATGCCGGACTCGGCCGTCCGCTGCAGCAGCCCAGGGCCAGCGTCCCAGCGGCCACTGCGTCTGATCTGATTGTGCTGCCCGTCCACGGTGCCGACCCAATGGCGGTGCGGGACGTCCTCCGTGCGCGCGCCCGGCAGGCTGGCACCGAAGCGCCCGTGCTGGTGCTGGACTTCCAGTACGACGTTGGCACCGTCGAGGACGGTGCGCGGGATACCGAACTCTTTGCCAGCGGGAAGAAGAGCGGGCATGGAACCATCGCCTGGCTTCCAGCGCCGGACTACGAGATGCCAGCACCGCAGCCGTGGCAGCAGCAGCCTGGCCGGCGGCCCGTGATCGCGCTGCTGGACAGCGGAGTGCAGCAGCACTACTGGTTGCCGGATCCAGCCGGCCGCCCGGCGTTCGTCATCGATCCCGCGCAGGAGTACGGCTGGCGCACCGCGGTGACCGACGTTGATGCGCCGCCGGACTACGGCAGCCACTGGGGTCATGCCACATTCATCGCCGGGCTCATCCGCCTGGCAGCGCCCGACGCGCAGGTCCTGTCCATGAAGGTGATGAGCAGCACGGGGAAGGTCCACGAGCGCGATGTGGTCAATGCGCTGAATTGGCTGGCAGATCACGGCAGCGCTGACTTCACCGTCGGCCTTGTGCTGATGGCCTTCGGGCGCCAAGCCGACCCTGATGACCCCGGCCTCGACAGTCTCAAGGCGGCCATTTCCCGGCTCAGCAGTCTCGGGGTGAGGATTGTCGCCTCAGCCGGCAACGACGGCTCGGAGCGTCCTGTCTACCCGGCGGCCTTTGCTGCCAGCGCGGACCTCTCCGTTTCGAGCGTCGGTGCTCTTGTCTCAGCGACCGAGCGGGCACCGTACAGCAACTTCGGGCCCTGGGTCCGGGAGTGGCGGAAGGGCACGAATATCATCAGCATCTCGCCGCTGACGACCGTGGACCTGGGCCAGAAGCGGCTGATGGCGAGAACCGGCTTCGGGCCTTACACCGTGTCGGCCACTGGCAACGGGTACGCGTGGTGGAGCGGCACCTCGTTTGCCGCCGCGATCTACGCCGGCCAGCTGGCGAAGCAGATGTCGGCCTCATGGGCACTCCCGGAGGCGCCCGTCGGTCCGTAGCATGGCCGTTGTGACGCTCGGTAGCGACAAGGCCGACGCCGCGGCCGACCGCGCGGCCCGGGTCGGCGCGTGCCTTGAGCGTGCCAGGAAAGGCGAGACCGCCGCCCTGAGCGGCGTGGTACGGGAGCTGAACCCGCTGCTGTGGCACGTCGCGCGGGCACAGGGCCTCACGGCCGAGGAGTCCGCGGACGTTGTCCAGACCACGTGGCTGGAGCTGTTGCGGCGGCTGCACGATATCCGGTCTCCGCGGGCGCTTACCTCCTGGCTCATCACGGCGACCCGCCGTGAAGCGTGGCGGGTGCGCGATCTATCCCGCCGGCAAGCCCCGGACGGTGTGGCGAAGCTGGAGTCTGCACCTGATCCCGGCCCCGGCCCGGGGGAACAGCTGCTCTCCGACGAGCGCGACCGGGCACTGTGGCGGCACTTCCAGCGCCTGCCCGAACGGTGCCGCATGCTGCTGCGCATCGTCGCCCACGTTGCCCGGCCCGACTACGCGGCAGTGGCCAAGGCGCTGGGGATGCCCATCGGCAGCATCGGCCCTACCCGCGGCCGCTGCCTGGCCAAGCTGCGCGAGATGCTGCTGGACGACCCCGGCTGGAGCGCATGATGACAGATCCTGCCGACATGCCACTGGACGACGGCGACCAGGCGATCCTGGACCGTCTGGCAGCGACGCACGCGCTGCTCGACCCGCCGCCCGCCGATCTCGACGAGCGGGTCACGTTCGCTCTCGCACTGGGTGCTCTCGACGCGGAGGTGGCGCGGCTCAGCGAGCAGCTGGCCGTGGGATCAGGCGCCCGCAGCAGCGAGCGCACCCGCACGATTAGCTTCGACGCCGATAGCCGTGCCGTGATGATCACGATCACCGACCGGCCGGATGGCCTGGTCCGTATTGACGGCTGGCTCGCGCCTGCCGCAGCCTTGCAGGTCGACCTGCGGCTGCCAGAACCGGCCCCGTCCCGGACGGTGACCGCAGACGCAGCGGGCCGGTTCGCTTTCGACAGCGTCCCGCGCGGGATCGCGCAGCTGCTGGTGCAGCCGCCGGAAAGCAGCCCCTCCCGACGCGTCGTCACGTCGGCGTTCGTTCTCTGACATGCTCACGATGCCACTCGCCGACCGGGCTGCCGGCTGCATGTGGCCGGCCTGGCGTCCAGTGACAACGGCCGCCCTGCGACCGCGGTGCGGCAACTGCGCGCCGGGCTGCGGCTTGTGGAGCACGGTACCGACGGCGGCGACCCCCGGTCGCGGAGATCCGCGGCCGTCTGCTGATCAGCCTCGCCTGGGCCGAGTCAGAACGCGGCCGGGTGGACGTCGGCTTCCGGCTGCTTGACGAGGCCGGGCAGCACATCCCCGGGCGCAGCGGCCGATCCTGCTCGCCCAGCGTGGCCTCCTGCTGAAGCGCAGCGGGCGCGATGACCTGGCTGCGGCAGTACGACGAGGCGGTCGACCTGCTGACCGGGGAATCGAGCCCGCTGGACCTGGTCAAGGTGCTCAACAACCGCAGCCTTGTGCACCTGGAGGCCGGCCACTTCCGGCTGGCCCGGGCCGATCTGCGCCGCTGCGGGCAGGTCGCAGCCCAGGCCGAGCTCGTCTCGGCAGGCCTGGGCGGCGTGGCGGGCGTCGGCGCGCAGGCGGGCGTAGATCGCGTGGCTGATCCGGCGCTTGAGGGCGCGGAGGGCTTCCTTGGGTGTCTGCCAGCGCCTTCTGCACCGTCCGCGTCTGCTCCTGACGTGACGGCCGGCCAGCAGGTTCTTGCCCGCCCGGTTCCTGGCCGCCACCGGCGGCCGCTGTCGGCCCGTCCGGGGGAGTTCCACTCCGAGGCGACCGAGATGGCGGTGCTGCCCTACCGCAGCGGGCTGGCCCCGCCGAAGCGCTGCGGGAGGCCGTCGCCGGGTTCTGGCGGACCTATACCAAACGGCGCGGGGAGCTGATCGGTGTCTTCCAGGCATCCATGCTGGAAGCGGAGTTCCTGGACCGGTGGCTGGACATCCGGGCGGAGGCGGTTACCCGCATCGCCGGGGAGATCCGCCGCGCTCAGGCGGCAGGTTTCTGCCCTGGCATCGACCC
>DPMS01000486.1 GCA_003541285.1 Actinomycetota bacterium | reverse complement strand
CTGCAGACCGCCGCCGAACTGGCCGGCCGGATGGAGCGCCGGTGCGAGGAACTCCGTGCCGCCATTGCCGCGTTCGACCAGGAATCCGAAACGCTGCGCAGCGGACTCGCCGAACGTGAAACCGACATCGCCAAGGCGCGCGCCGCGCTTGCCGAAGCCGACGCCGAGCAGGAGCGGGCGCGCGAGCAGCGCTCGGCCTGGCAGGTGGAGCAGGCGCAGGTGCAGGCCCGCGCACAGGTGGCCGCCGACCGCGAGCGACGGCTCGGCGAGGAGTCGGGGGCCATCGACCTGACAGACACCGATGCCCCGACCATGTACGTCGGGCTGAGCAGCAGCGACGCCGCTGCTTCGGCAGGAATCATGTCCTGTAATGTCGCCCAGCACGTTTTCGGAACCAATCCCTGTGGCGTCGCGGGAACGCCTGGCTGGGTGGCCATGGGGCTCTTCGCATGGAACAGCGGCTTCGGGCTGGTGGACCATGCGTTCCCGCTCACCGGCATCAGCGCTGGCACCGGGGTCAAGTTCAGCATCTACTACAACCAGCTAGGGAACTCCCTTCACTACGTCATCACCACCAATCCGACCGGTACACCAATCACTCACTCGTTCATCTTCTCCGCACATGGCGCGATCTTCGACCACGCCGGTGGGCTGGTGGACTACAGCGGGTGCACCACGGCACCTCCGCCTACAGTTTCGGACTGTGGCGAATTCGCGGTCCCGGGCCATGCGCCGCTGCAGGACATCCGCATCACGCAGTTCTTCCAGGGTGCGCTGACGACCGCCAATGGTCAGCGCGGCACGTTCAGCGGGCCGTGGACGCTCAGCCCGGTCAAGGTGACCAGCCAGGGCAGCCCGCCGCCTGGGAACCAGCTGCAGGTCGAACCGTCGTTCCTGTGGAACGACAACATGGGCAATGGCTGGGGTGACGCGTTCGGCGTCTGGTGGCGCCACAACGCCTGATTCCGCGCCGCGTAACAGTCCGCAGGGAAGCTGCCCGGGCCGGCTGACCGGTCCGCGCAGCTTTCGCCACTGAGCCCGGTCCGGGCGGCCCGCGACACGAAGCTGAGTTCCCTGACGCAGCGAGTAGTCGGTGAGGCACTCAGCGTAATTCGACCGGGGGGATCGCCATGCACACACACGTCATCCGGGCGCTAGCCCCCTGCGGCCACGGTGACCTTCACCACCCCGGGTCTCATGGCGGCCGGTGCCGCACAAGCCACAACCACGATGCCGGACGCGGTGACCAGCGTCCGCGGCAAGGGCTTCTACGTGAAGTAGCAGAGACAATCACCATGATCGTGGTGACTTTCATGCGTGTCGCGCATGTAATCCACCACGATCATGAAGACGGCGGGTGGTGGGTGGCGTTGGCGGTGTCAGCGGCGAGCGGCACAAGCGGCCGGTGACGCTCGCGGCGGGCGCGCAGGTGGCGCAGGATGAAGCGGCGGATCTCGTCGGCGCCCCAGACGATGAACGGGAACGGCAGCACCGTGAGCAGCTGGGACGGGGTCAGCGCGGCGGTGCCGAAGAAGGACTGCAGCACCGGGACATAGATCAGGAGCGCCGCGAAACTCAGTCCGATGCCGATGCCGCCGAGCAGGTAGCGGTTGCTGAACACCCCGACCGACCACAAGGACGCGTGCTCGGTGCGGACCGCGAACGCGGTGCCGATCTGGCAGGCGACGATGCCGAGCCAGGCCACCGTGGTCGCCTGCCGGTAAGCGTGGTTGAGCGGGCTGCCAGGTCCGGTCGGGTCGCCCGGGTGCCAGCCCGCCCGGTGCAAAGTCAGGAGGAACCCGGCCAGCACGAGGGCGGCGGAGATCAGCCCGAGGAACCCCCAGGCCCGGGCGATCATCGCGCCGGTGATGACGCTCTGGTGCCGGGCGCGCGGCGGGCGCTCCATCAGCCCCGGCTCGGCGGGCTCCCGGCTGAGCGCCAGCGCGGGCAGAGTGTCGGTGCCCAGGTCGATGGCCAGGATCTGCATGACGGTCAGCGCCAGCGGGATCGCGCCGCCGGACAGTGCGAACACCAGGAACGGGACGACCTCCGGCACCGCGTGCGTGAAGATATACATAATGAACTTGCGCACGTTGTCGTAGACCCGGCGGCCCGCCTCGACCGCGGTCACGATGGTGGCGAAATTGTCGTCCGTGAGCACCATCTCGCTGGCTTCCCGGGCCACGTCGGTGCCGGAGAGCCCCATCGCCACCCCGATGTCGGCCCGCCGCAGCGCCGGCGCGTCATTCACCCCGTCCCCCGTCATGGCGACTATCTGGTCCTCATGGCGCAGCGCGTCGGCGATGCGCAGCTTGGCCTCGGGCGAACTGCGCGCGAACACCACCTCCTGCTTGCCCGCGAGCAGCGCGTCGAGGTCGCGTTCGGGCATGGCGTCCAGTTCGGTGCCGGTCACCACGGTCAGCCCTTCGGTCCCGATGCCGACCTGGCGGGCGATGGCCGCGGCGGTCGGCCCGATGTCGCCGGTCACCACGTTGACCCGGATGCCGGCCTGGTGCACCTGTTCGATCGCGGCCGGTACCTCCGCCCTGGGCGGGTCGAACATGGCCATCAGGCCGAGCAGGCACAGGTCGCGTTCGGCATCTTCCCGGCTGGCCGGGATGGGCGCGCCCACGGGCAGGGGACGGTGCGCGACCGCCAGCACCCGCAGGCCCCGCTCCGCGTAGCCGGTCACCACGTCCGTCCACCGCTGGTGGTCCGCGGCGGTGAAGGGCCGTTCATGCTCGTCGTCGTGCCAGGAGCTAGCCCGCGCCATCACCGCCTCCGGCGCGCCCTTGGTGTGGATGGCCGGGCCGTAGACACCGGAGTCCACCGTGGACATCAACCGCAACCTGGGATCGAAACGAAACAGGGCCTGCCGCCGTTCCCCCCGTTCGGCCAGGCTGACGGCGACTCCCCGCAAGGCCGCGAACGTGAGCAGGGCAAGCTCGGTCGGGTCACCGACCGGCCCGGTGCGGGCACCGTTGGCCAGTTCGGCGTTGTTGCACAGGGCGGCGGCCGCCGCCAGTATGTCCACCTCCACCGTCCGGGGAGAGCCGGGCGGCAGGCGCCTGCCTGCCTCGTCCAGCGTGACCTCACCAGCCGGTGTCCATGCCGTGGTCACCCGCATCCGGTTCTCGGTCAGCGTCCCGGTCTTGTCGGTGCAGATGACAGTCGTGGAACCAAGCGTCTCCACCGCGCTCAGCCGCTTCACCAGCGCACCCCGCCTGGCCAGGTCACGGACCCCGACCGCGAGCGCCAGCGTGATCGTGGGCAGCAGGCCCTCGGGCACGTTCGCGACCAGCAGGCCGATCGCGAAACTGATGGCCGATGCCAGGGCCAGCCCGGCCGCGAGGCCGGCCGGCAGGAACGCCGCGCCCACCCCGACCGCAACGAACGCGATCAGCCAGGCGATCCGCTTGACCTGGTGTTCCAGCGGGCTTTCCTCATGCCTCACCCGCTGGGTGAGCGCGGCGATCCGGCCCAGTTCGGTGTGCATGCCGGTGCCGGTGACCAGCGCCTGTGCCTCGCCGCCAGTACAGGCCGTGCCGCTGAACACCAGATCCTCGGCCTCCAGCAGGGCCACCGTCCCGTCGGCGGCTTCAGCGGAACGCTCCACCGGGACCGACTCGCCGGTCAGGGTGGACAGATCGACCTCCACCGTGCCAGTGACCAGGCGTGCGTCCGCGCTGATCCGGTCGCCCTCCTCGATCTCCACGATGTCGCCGGGCACAAGCAGCCGCGCCTCGATCTCCTTGCGATCGCCATCCCTGGTCACCCGGGCGTGGGTCGGCAGGTAGGCGGCGAGCGCCTCGACGGCGCGTTCGGCCTCTAGCTCCTGGGCGAATGCGAAGGCGGCGTTCAGCAGGATGACGGCGGCGATGGCGATGGCGAGATTGGGGGTCCCGCTGACCCAGGCGAGCACGGCCGCGATGGCCAGCAGCAGCGCCAGCGGCTGGGTGAACTGAGCGGCTAGTTCGCCTGGCCAGCGGCGGTGACCTCGCCGGGCAATCTCGTTCGGCCCGAAAATGACCAGCCGCCGCGCCGCCTCCCGGTCGGACAGCCCGCGCGGGGAGGTGCGCAGATCGCGGTAGAGCAGGGCGAGCGGCTCCAGTGGGTTCGCCGAGCCGTCCGGTTCCCCGGCTACCTCGGCCGCCTGCCCATCCGCCGGGACCGCGGGCTCAGCCTGCCCGTCAGCATCAGCCCGGGCACCTGCCCCGGCCCGGGCACCGGCGCCAGACGGGCCGCCATGGTCAGCCGGGCACACTGCGACTCACCCCCATAGCTCACAGGCTCTCATGCCCCGGTCGCCGGGCCAGAGGCGCACACACCGCTTCGTTTTCATGATCACGGAATCCTGCCAGGCGATACGACTGGCAGGATTCCGTGATCATGGCTCGGTGGTGCTCACGGCATGGGGAGCAGATGCGAGGAGGCTGGATGGCCGGGCGGCTGGCGCAGATCGCACCAGGGGTGCTGGTCGCCACCAGCGAGATCTTCACGACCACGACCACGGTCGTCGTGTCGCCGGGCGGCGGGTGCCTGGTCGTCGACCCAGCCGTCACCGTCGCTGACCTCGCCCCGCTCGCGGCGGAACTGGCCGAACGCGGACTGCGGCCACGTGCGGGCTTCTCGACGCACCCGCATTGGGATCACGTGCTGTGGCACGCCGCCCTTGGGGACGTGCCACGATACGCCTCGCCGCGCGCGGTTCAGGTCGCGCTGCGCGAGCGGGACGCGCTGATGGCGGCTGCCGGGGAGGACGCCCCTGGCCACGACCCTGCCCTGTTCGGCAGGCTCGTGCCGCTTCCTGGCGGGGCAACGGAGATTCCCTGGGACGGCCCGGCGGCGCAGGTAGTCATCCACGATGGGCACGCACCCGGTCACACGGCACTCTTCCTGCCGGATACCGGCACCCTGATCGCCGGGGACATGCTGTCCGACATCGAGATCCCTCTGCTGGACCTGGCCGGGCCCGATCCAGCAGGGGATTACCGGGCCGGGCTGGAACGGCTGGCGGCGCTGCCCGGTGTCCGGCGCGTGGTGCCCGGTCACGGGCATGCCTGCGGTGCTGCGGAGTTCCGCCGCCGGGTCAGCGCGGACCTGCGCTATCTCGACCGTCTGGCGCTGGGCGAGCCGTTCGGCGATGCCCGGCTCACCCAGGACTGGCTGCGCCGCGACCACCACGCCCAGGTCCGCCACGCGGCCGGGGGCTGAGCCCTGCGCGGAGCCGGGGGACTGTGCCCGCGCGGAGCCGGCAACCGGGCTACGGGCTACGGGCCGAGCCCAGCGCGTAACCGGGCGCCGGGCCCGGCGCTGCCCGTGAAGGACTGCACGTACAGGTAGGGCGAGCCGACGCCGGTCGCGTCGTCGTAGCCGGTGACCGCCTTGAGAGCGGAGGCGCCCTCGCCGTTGATGCCAAGCGAGGCCAGAACCGTGACCAGCGGTCCCATCCTGGTCGCTGGATTGGTGTAATCGTTGCGCACCAGGAACAGGTGCCGCGGTCCGAGCGGGTGATCGGTGACGTCGCGGAAGGCGGCGGTGCGGTACCTGGCATAGATGGCAGGGTTCGCGAACCCGAGCTGGAACCCGGCGGCCTGCTGGGCGTCCGCCTCGATGCCGGCGAACACCGGGCAGGCCAGGCTGGTGCCGCCGAACCTGGCGAGCGAGAACGCGTAGGTCCTGCCGTCCGGCTGCCGGGCCGTCAGCCCGACCAGCATCCCCGTGTTGGGGTCCGCCACCGCTGACACGTCCGGGATGACCCGCATCGGGGTGGGGCTGACGGAGCCATCCGGCAGGTGCCTGGCCAGGCCGGCCGGCACGGCGGCCTGCTGGTAGAACGGCTGCCGGTAGACGGTGCTGACACCGCCGCCGCCGGAGTACCGGTAATCCTCCGGGTAGCGGCCGGGCGGGGGCGGCGACCAGGCTCCGCCGCTGGCGCTGAGCGGGTCGAACAGCGTGCCCCAGCCGGTCTCGAACTCGTAGTCGCGGTTCCTGCCGACCGCCAGGCTGGTGCCTCCCACCGAGGTGACCCACGGGTCGGAGGTTGGGAAGTCGACCTGCCGGTGGGTGGAGAAGGGGTTCTCCAGCGGGGAGTTGTACCCGAAGTCGCCCGAGGAGAAGAAGAAACCGATGCCCTCGCTCGCGCCCAGCTGGAAGATCAGGTCGAAGACGGCCCGGATGGGCTCCTCTTCCTGGCCGCCCCAGGAGTCGCTCACGATGCTGGCC
>DPMS01000341.1 GCA_003541285.1 Actinomycetota bacterium | reverse complement strand
GCCTGACGCGGCACTAGCCACTGGCGAAGCCATCGAGGTACCGACAAGCTGACGCCGCGCTCGATGAGGGCCGCGGTCACATCTGCGCCGGACTTGCACATCTCCCACCAGGCGTCTTTGGGTTCCTTGGCTGAGAAGACACGCTGGGCAAGCTGGTCCTGGGCGGCCATGTTGTGACGGCATGTCAGTGCCCTTGCAGCCGTCAGGTTGGTTTCGGCAAGGCGGGAGACTTGAAGCAAGCTCTCTCCTGCGCACACCGAGTCGTAGCAACGCAACACGTCGTTGGGTCCGCCCCGTGAGATTGCTGGAAGCCTGCTTGCCTTGAGGTAGGCGTGCAGAGCAGGGACGAACACGCTCGGTGAGTCATCCCTCTCGTCCTGGTCCTGGTCGCTGCGCCTAAGCATTGGCACTGGGCCGTGCCGGGTAGAAGAGGAGACTCCTACGAATCCTGCGAAAGCACCATAGGTGACCGCACCCACGGCCGAAACATCGCAGCGGAGGGGCACAACTGGCAGCGGGTCAACAGCAGCGATGAACGCTACGAGTCCTGCCACCGTCCCTGCCATGTCGAGCCCGTTGTATGCGTCCATGACCACGACAGCGACGGGCCTCTGCGCGGTGGCTACCTCATCGATCAAACAGGACAATCCAGCCCTCAACCACCACGGGTCGAGGGGAAGCACCACGAGTACGCATCGAGTTTCCTTCGCCCATCTGTGCAAGGCTTTGCGGAGTGCGTCTCGGTCTCGGGCCTCGATGCGAAGGGGATCTGTCAGGCTGATCAGCACGCCCGCAGCCCGCTGGCGCTCCAACCACTCGTCGTACTCGAACAGAGGATCTCGAACCGTTGTGTCGCCTGGCTTGTACCGGAAGGGATCAACGAGGGCGCCGGGGCACTCGCCGACTACCTTCGCTCCCTTTACGCCAGGGACGATGGCATGGCCGTACTCCTGGACCGCGCTACGAAGCTCCGCGGCACTCACTGATGCCCCAAGATAGGGGTAGACGCCTCTGACCAGTCCGGGAAGCGCTAGGGCAGATCCGCCGGCGGCGACCGTGATGATCATGTGTACCTCGGGAGATTAAGCAGGCTGGACTCTCAATGTAGGGTGATCGGGGCTTTACAGCGCGTGCGACACGCCACCGGGCAGGTGCGAGCTGCTGCACTACCGGAGCGAACTGACGTCGAACGGGATGTCGGCTTACAAATCGACCTTGGCGACCTTCCCGAGCTATCGAGCTACCCTACCGACCGCATGCCGTTGCTCGGCGTCCAGGGACTACGGGTGCGCGGCTCAGCGGGTCCGCGCCTGGTCTATAAGGCGGCGCTTGATCTCTTTAGTTAGTCCTTGTTCCCCAGCTCGCGCTTGTGCGCCCAGGATTACTCTCGCTTCATCCAAGGTGTCACGGATCTTGCGCCGAACGACACGCGGCGGTAGGTCGATGAGTTCCTTCCTCAGCGTGTCAGCTAGGTCAAGAAGGTCCTTAGGAACGGCATCCAAGACTGACATGTTGAGCATTAGTGGTAGCGCTTCTTCGGTTTTGCGCGAAAGGCGTGTGCGGACCGGCCCGACAGCGAGGTAATTTAGCATGAAGTCTGGGCTAATCGCCGGGCTGGCAGGGGGTTTATCCTTCAGTCGCCCGACGAGTTCCTTGTGAATCCGGAATGCCGTGCCGTCCAAGGTAAGCCACCACGACTTATATCCGAACGCGGAACGGCGTTCTCCGCGATGTTGACGTCGGACGATAACACCAACATAGTTCTCGACGTCATGTGAAACCAGGCGATTCCTGGTGGCTTGGTCCGTAGGCGGAAGGCCGAGGGCAACAAACCTGCGGTCACGTTCGTCACGAGCTTCCTGCCAGACCTCCGCTACCATCGCTCGCAGCGTGGAGTCGGCTTGGTTCGCCAGTTCAGCAAGACCGAACACTTCAATGCCGAACATGTCTTCGAGATAATCGATAACGTCGTCCTCCGGCCGGGCATCGCCGCAGAAATTTTCAAGCCAACGCTCAAAGTCATTGAGATCGCGGCCACTTAGACGATAACAGCTTAGGAGGAATGGCTCATCACCGTATAGCTCGCGCTGCTCAAACTGTGCACGAAAATATCCCCTTGACCGCCTAATGTGAGAGGTAATCTCCTCGATCACTCCCTCCGTCACGTACAAGCGAGAGCCAGACTCGCGTACAGCGCTCAACATTGCGGAATGCGACCGCTCTGACGGATCCAGGAGATCTTCTGCAAGTAGTGGCAGGACGACAGTGGTATCCAACCAGATGTCACCATCGGCGAAGATCTTGAGCACAGCTGACTGGATATCAGGCGTCTCGCGCATGAAAGCAAACAAGGTATATGTATCAGCCAGGCTGCGTAGATACTTTCTGACCCCTTCCGGTGGGTCAGCCAAAAGAGAGTTTAGAGTAGCGGCCACTATTCGCGGTTCTAGTCCTTTTGTCGGATTTACGGTAAGGTCTCTATAAATGGTAGCTTCTATGTCTTCGTAGCGCAGCTCCACCTCACGGTCGTGCGTAACCGTCTCTGCAAACGCTTCTCCTCTATCGAGGAAGATCCTCTCTAGGACTGCGCGTGACCGTTCAACGCTGCTATTGAGAAGTTCTTTGGACAGATCCAGTCCTTCTTCCTCGGCTACACGAAGAAGCATATTCTGCAACTCAGTCCTGAGAGCTGAGTCAAGGACCTCCATCTGTGCAAGTCGTTCTGCTAGGCGCTCTCGTTCAGCCCAAGTGAGGCAGAACTCGTCGGGTTTCTGCCAGTGCCGAATGTAAACCTTGGACAGGCGCTTTAGGGCTCCGTCGACTTGAGCGTCGCGGACCCCGGAAGCGTGGGCAGGCAAGAGTGCGGCGACATGTTGTTTGATGTCATCGCGTTGCACCCGAATCTCAGAGGTCGTATCGCGAAGCACAGCCCGTACGATAGCTTCGAAGCAGAGTTTCGTCAGGCCTTTCTCGCGTACATCGTCTTCCCACTGGAGCCCCAGGTATACGAATGCGGCCTTTGCCTCGAGGTCGTCGAGCGCATGCGCCTGGCGCTCAATAGCGGTCGCCCCTGACAGAAGCGGGTCAGCAATGAGCCGACTGAACAATTCTGCCTCTGCCTCGACTGCTGCACTTACGTTGCGCCGCGTAAGGAACCATTCCGCATCGCGGACATCGATGAATATTTCGTACTTAGAGCGTATTGTCCGCCTCAGCTGACTGACTTTCGGTCCAATCTGCTGATTCGTTGCAAAGACGAGCACCCGGGTCCCGGGCGCGGTGCTGTGAAGACGCTTACATGTCTGGGTGATCTTGGTATCCCAGTCCTGTCGAACCGAGAATTGCAGGGCCACCTCCAGATCGTCCGTTGGCTGGAAGATTGTGGCATCCATCCCATCGTCGCCGCTCGGTGCCGCCATCGGACGAAGGCTTGGGTACTCGTCTGCCAGGAAGACGGTTGCGAGGCGCTCGAAAGAGCGCCACTGGGCACCGTCGATGTTGGTCAGGGCCAACTTGAATCTCTCGTAAGTGGGCATGGCCGCTTCCTACCTCGGTGTCGTCCAGGACGAGCAACTAGTGGTGGGCCTATTCTTCCCCGTTTTCCTCCGCAGGCGCCAAATCCGTGCGAGTGGTCGGCGGGACCAGGGTCGGCGTAGCCGATCGCGCCAGCAGAGCGGTGAGGGCCGACGCGCGCCGGCCGGGCCTCCCAAGGCTGAGGCCGAGCGCAGGCGCCGGCCCGTGGCGATGACGCAGAACCGGGAGTGGTCAGTATGCTGCGCGCCACGGCCCTGTGCGGTCTGCGCAGTGTTCGTGGCCACGATGCGCACCCACGGGGTGCCCGCCGAAAGTGCTGTCGGACAAGCAGACAGTTCGCTGGCTGCCTACTGCCTGCTTGACTCGGTAATACCGATGGCCGCGAACCGCTCGGCTACCGCGTCGTACTCCTCCTGGGTGATCCCGAGCTTGCCGTCGACGATGAACTCCCGCTGTCCCCTGGCCCACTCATGCCAGCGCTGATACGCCACGTCGAGGCCGTTGCCGAGCGCCGCAGCGACAGCCTCCGGCCTCGCGCCGGCCAGCATCGCACCGTGGATGGCGATTGGCTGCCAGCGCTGAAGCCATCTCGCCAGCGCGGACATGACAGCCAGCTCGGCCAACTCGTCATACTGCGTGCGCTTGTCCACCGGCCAGGCCAGGCGGTCACACCACAACTGCGCCAGATCGAACGGGCCCATCTCTTCGGCCGCCCGGAACGTGACCGGCCGCCCCTGGGGGTCATTCTGCTTGCGAGACTGGACCATGGCTGTCCTCCACCAGTGCGTGAGGGTGGAGACAACCCAAGACGAGGGCTGCGAAGCGCGGATTTTTGAGCGTCTGATTCGGTGCACACCGGTCGGACATTAGTTGCGTTTTCCCTGGCCAGCACAGCGGGAAGCGCGAGACGATCCGTAGTCAGATGCTCTATCCGTTGAGCTACGAGCGCTGGGTGCCCCGATAGTCTACGGCACCTAGCGTGCCTGCCGTCCCGCAAGCGGCTTCACCCCGCCGCCGCGGTGGCAGAGCATCCGTGATAGCGGTGACAGGTGACGGCCTGGCCGGAGGGGCCGGGCATACCGGCGAGGGGAGCCAAATGATGACCAGCGCTGATCTGCTGGTGGACGCGTTCGGCAGGATCCGTGAGACCGTCCATGCCGCCGTCGCCGGCCTGACGCCAGAGCAGCTGGCATTCCGGGTGGACAGCGACGCGAACTCGATCGCGTGGCTGGTGTGGCACCTGACCCGGGTCCAGGATGACCACGTCGCTGGCATCGCGCAGACCGAGCAGGTCTGGACATCCGGCGGCTGGGTAGACCGGTTCGGGCTGCCGTTCGACCGGCTGGCGCACGGATACGGCCACAGCTCTGCTGATGTCGCCGCGGTCCAGGTGAAGTCGGCCGAGTTGCTGACCGGGTATCACGACGCGGTCCACGAGCAGACGGTCCGCTTTGTCGCGGGCCTTACCGATGCCGACCTGCCCCGCATCGTGGACGAGCGCTGGGACCCGCCGGTCACGCTCGCGGTGCGGCTGGTGAGCGTCATCTCCGACGATCTCCAGCATGCGGGGCAGGCAGCCTTCATCCGCGGTGTGGTGCAGCGGCGGTAGCCAGCCGTCGTTACCGCTGGACGAACGCCTGGAGCATCAGGGTGGCCACGCCGGATTCGAGGCGTTCCTGGTCCGGCATGGCGGCGGCACGGAACGGCCGGGCGGACAGAACCGACAGCAGCAGCCATGCGGCCGGCTCAGGGTCCAGGTCGGCCCGGATGTCGCCGTCGGCCTGGCCGCGCCGGAGCACATCCGCCAGGTGATCGGCCAGGGTGGCGACCGCACGTCTGGCCGCCTCGGTGAGATCGGGCTCGGCGGTCAGGGTGACCGCGTCAGCAAAGAGCACGCCGCGCGACCCAGGGGCGTGCTGTGAGTGGATGTGGGAAGGGCTCAATACGTGGGCGAGCAGGCCGACGGCCGAGCCATGGTGCCCGGCGAATGCCCGCAATTCAGCACGGACCTCGCCCGCGACACGGTCGAGCACGGCGGCGAACAGAGCTGCCTTCGAGCCGAAGTTCTGGAAGATCACCGGCTCGCTGACCCCAACCTTCGCCGCAACGTCGGATACCTTCCCGGCGCGGTAGCCGACCGCGGTGAACACCTCGGTGGCCGCCTTCAAGATCGACTCCCGCCGCTGTTCGGCGTTCAGCCGGGTGCGCCTGACCGGCCCGCCCTCGACCATGCTCCACCTCGCATACCCGCTTGCCAGCCAACTTAGTGACGACTAAGTTAGATCACAACTTAGTCGTGACTAAGTAAGTAGGAGGCATGGTGCGCCAGCGAATCCGGCACGGCCACTCACGGCCTGAAGGCGAAACGGTCGAACGCATCCGCAGCTACGAGATCGTCAGCGAGATCGCATTCCTCGGCCGCCGCCGCCGGGTCTACACGCGCATCGTCGCACTCAGCGGCGCCCGGCCCGGGGACCGGGTGCTGGACGTCGGCTGCAGCGGCGGCTACCTCGCCCGTCTGCTGGCCGCCGCGGTTACGCCGGATGGGCAGGTAACCGGCATCGACCCGGCCAGCGCGGCGATCGACTACGCGAGGCAGCGTGCCCCGGGCAACTGCTCATTCGCCGTCGGCGTGGCCCAGGACCTCGACCTGCCAGACCGCTCGTTCGACGTGGTGACCTCAACACTCGCCGTCCACCACATCCCGGAGGCAGAGCGTGCCGCCGCGTTCCGCGAGATGTTCCGCGTGATGCGCCCGGGCGGCCGGCTGCTGGTCGCGGACTTCCGCCCGTCGGGCAGACGTCTCACGTTGCACTTCGTGGGCCAGGCCATGCGGCACAACAATGTCGATCTGCTCGACGACCTGGCCACCGCGGCCGGCTTCCAGGTTGAGTCACACGGCGATCTGCCCATGCTGCGTTACGTCCGGGCTGTCCGCCCCGACGGCACCTGACAGGTAAGGCGATGCGGGGGACCGGTCAGGAACCGGCGCCGCCAGTCACGTCCGGGTCTGTGGCTGGCGAGCCTTACGCTCCACCACCCACTGCGGCCGCCAGTGCCTGCAGGCCGGCGTCCGAGCCGGGCACTCGCGCCACCAGCGCGCCGCGTGCCACCATGAGCTCGCGGGCCCGTGGTGTCGGCTCGCCGCATTGCAGCCATTAGGTACGCCGTTCCCCCGCCGTCCGGGTGAGAGCCGCGCCGAGCGGCAGGTCCCAGCTCGCGGACCAGCCGCAGACGAGCAGGTCGAAGCCGCGCAGGACGCGGTCCAGCAAGGCGTCGATGACCGGGCGGTAGGTGTGCAGGCCGCTGGAGGTCTGGCGGATCCGCAGGTCCAGGTAGTCGCCGTGGAGCTTCACCACCATCGGTTCCCCCAGGTCCGGGTCCCCGGCCAGGCCGACCAGATCGTGTGCCACCCGCGGTGTGAGCCCGGCCTCGGCCAGGGCCTGCTCAAGCAGGCGGTCGAAGTTGGTGGTGAGGAACGGCCCGAGCAGTCCCTGAGCGGCCATCACGGCCAGCGCCCGGTGCGCGGGAGTCGGCTCGGTGCCCTCGAACGCGTTCCGGGGCAGCGTCAGCCGGTCGCCGTCCGGGCACCGCAGAATGGCGAAATAGTTGGGGAAACGGCCGAAGGCGCCGATGTACCAGCTGACGGGATCGGCGCCGGGATCCTCACCGCGCTCGGCGGCGGACATGCGCAGTAAGTCCTCGCCGGTCGCCATCCCGGCGGTCTGGGATACGCCCGCCCCGGCCAGCACGGCCACCGGCCGCGGCCCCGAGCGCAGGCCTTCCGCGAGCGCCTCGATAGGAGCCGCCCTCATGCGGAGTACCAGCCGCGCCGCAACTCCGCGCGCCG
>DPMS01000009.1 GCA_003541285.1 Actinomycetota bacterium | reverse complement strand
GAAGGTCTCGCCGACGTCGAAGGCCTCACCGTGACGGTTGTAGGCACGGTGGTCATCGGGACTGAACGTGGAGTCGTGGCGGAACTTGCCGGACAGCAGCCCGGAAGCCAGCGGGACCCGGGCGATGATGCCGACACCGGCCGCGGCCGCGGCCGGCAGCACTTCCTCCAGCGGCTTGCGGCGGAACGCGTTGAGAATGATCTGCACGCTCGCCGTGCCCGGCCGGGCGATGGCGGTCAGCGCCTCGGCGCAGGTTTCCACGCTGACCCCGTAAGCGGCGATCCGCTGCTCGGCCACGAGGGTGTCCAGTGCGTCGTACACGGCGCCGCGGGAGTACACCGGCGTTGGCGGGCAGTGGAGCTGGACCAGGTCCAGTACGTCCACACCCAGGTTGGCCCGGGACCGGTCGGTCCATTCGCGGAAGTTCTCCAGCGTGAACAGCGCGGGGTCCTGCGTCACCCGGCGGCCCATCTTGGTGGCGACCATCACCGGTGGCCGGTCGTGGCTGGCCAGGAACCGGCCGATGATCTGTTCGCTGCGGCCATCGCCGTAGACGTCGGCGGTGTCGAAGAAGGTCACCCCGGCTTCGATGGCGGCCGCGAGGATGGCCAGGGCTTCGGTTTCCTTCACCTGGCCCCAGTCAGCGCCCAGCTGCCAGGTGCCCTGGCCGATCACCGAGACGGGCCTGCCAGTGCGGCCCAGGATCCGCTGTTCCATGAGCTGATCCTAGTGACCGCCACCCGGGCGCAGGCGTGCGCCGTGCCGGTGGGTGCCCGCAGGCTGGCGGTGCGCACGCCGCGGGCGGGTGCCGGTCAGCCGGCTACGGGTGTCACGGGATGGCGTCCTCGTCCTCACACGCCGGTGGTGTGCCCACCGCCGCCATGATCGCGCTGGTGATCTCGGTCAGTCCGGTGATCTGCCCCGGGGTGAGGGGGTCGAAGAGGGTGCGGCGGACCTGCTCGACGTGGCCGGGGGCGGCCGCAGCCAGCACCGCGAATCCCTCATCGGTGAGTTCTGCGATCTGGCCGCGGCGGTCGGTCGGGCACTCGGTGCGGCGGACCCAGCCACGTTCCTCCAGCCGGGCCACCGCGTGCGAGGCCCGGCTCTTGCTCGCCGAGGTGGCCTGCGCCAGCTGGGTCATCCGCAGGGCCCGGCCGGGTGCCTCGGACAGCCGCACCAGAATCTCGTAGTAGGCGAGGGGCATGCCGGCGTCGCGCTGCAACTGGGCGTCGATCGCCGCGAAGAAGGCGTGGCAGGTGCCGACGAAGGAGCGCCAAGTCACCTGCTCGTCGGCCGACAGCCACCGGGTGCCGGTCGTGTTCATCAACCCAGTATAGCCAGGAATAGTTGAGAGTTTGACAACGTTCTCGGCAGGTGATAGTCGTTCAGTACTCAACCAAGACTCAGAACGGGAGAGTCATGACCGCCACCGATACCGCTACCGCGAGCACCATCCCCGGCTACCTGGCAGGGACGTGGACCATCGACCCGGTTCACTCCGACGTGGGGTTTACCGTCCGGCACATGATGGTCAGCAAGGTCCGCGGCNNGCCGACTTCTTCGAGGTCGAGACCTACCCGACCATGACCTACCGCTCCACCGGCGTGCGGCGCAACGGCGGCGACTTCATCGTCGACGGCAAGCTCACCCTCAAGGGTGTGACCAAAGACGTCCCGCTCGCCCTGGAACTGAATGGTTTCGGGCCGGACGCCTATGGCGGCACCCGGGCCGGGTTCACCGCGACCGCCGAGATCAACCGCCGCGACTTCGGCGTCAACTTCAACGCAGTCATGGAGACCGGTGGCACCGTCGTCGCCGACAAGGTGACCATCCACCTCGAGATCGAGGCCGTGCTCAAGGCCTGACCCGGGGACACCGGCAAGCGGCCGGGGGAGCACAGCCTCCCCCGGCCGTCTGCTGCCGGAGGACCGGGCCGCCTGCTGTGCGAGGGCCGGAGCGCTTGCTGTCCGGGCACCGGGCTTGGTCGATCTGGGCTGTGGTCACGACCGAAATCGACCACGCCCGCAGGGAGACGGTCCGCTGAGAGACGAGCGGTGGTCGGTAAGGGCTGTTATCACAACCCGACTTGCCCACAACCGCCGGGCCCGGGCCCGGGCCCGCAACGCCCACGTCCTGGCAGTCACTACGCCCCCAGCACACAGGAACGTGGTCCATATGGGCGGGCTGCGCTGTGTGGCGCCGTGCGCAGTTCGCCAAGACCCTGGCGCTACCAGGAGCAGGGGCGCGACGTGGTTGATCCGGGCTCCTATGGCCCCCTTCGTGACACCTAGCCCACCGCTGCCGGGCGGCAGTGAAAAGATGCCAGTTAACTGCCACGCGATTCGAGGAGGCCCGACCGTGAAAGCCGCCCTGTACGACCGGTACGGCCCTGCTGCTGAGGTGCTGCGGGTGACCGAGGTGGAGCGGCCGGAGCCAGGACCCGGCGAGGTCAGGGTGAAGGTGGCCGTATCAGCGCTCAACCCGACCGACTACAAGAGCCGCAGCGGGTCCACGCCACGTCCCATCGACGGGTTCCAGATCCCCCATCACGACGGTGCCGGAGTCATCGACGCGACCGGCGAAGGTGTCGACCCGGCCCGCGTCGGCCAGCGGGTCTGGCTCTGGTTCGCGGCGTTCGGCCGCCGGTGGGGGACCGCGGCCGAATGGACCGTGGTGCCCGAGCGGCAGGCGGTGCCCCTGCCCGGCAGCGCGTCCCTGGAACTCGGTGCCAGCCTGGGGGTCCCGGCGATGACCGCCCATCGCTGCCTGTTCGCGGACGGGCCGGTGACCGGCAAGACTGTGCTGGTGGCCGGTGGTGCGGGCGCGGTCGGCCACTTCGCCATCCAGCTCGCGCGGCGGGCGGGCGCCCAGGTGATCGCCACCGTCAGCGGCCCGGAGAAGGCGGAACTGGCCAGGCAGGCAGGCGCGGACGCGGTCGTGAACTACCGTGACGCGGACGCGGCCGATCAGATCAAGGCCGTGGCGCCGCGGGTGGACCGCGTGGTGGAGGTCGCACTCGGCGCCAACCTGGCCCTGGACCTCGCGCTGGCAGGCCTGGGTACGGTGATCGTCACCTACGCCGCCGAAGCTACCGATCCGGTGCTCCCGGTGCGGGCATGCATGACGGCGAACGCTCTGCTGCGCTTCATCCTGCTGTACGGGGTGCCGGCGGATGCCCTCGACCACGCGGTGGCCGACATCTCCGCGGCGCTGGCCGAGGGGGCGCTGACCGGGCTGCCGGAGCGGCGTTTCCCGCTGTCGGAGATCGTGGCCGCGCACGAGGCTGCGGAAGCGGGCCCGGTCGGGAAGCTGCTCGTCATCCCGTCCTGAGCCGCCGGGAAGTATGGCCCGGCCTGCAGCCCTACGTTACCGTAAGGCACATATCACCTCATGGCCTCCCAGGTCAGAGCGCGGTCATGGACACAGGGGGTAGGCGTGGCTGACACCACCCACGATCTCGGGCGGGCGGCTGGCGCCGCGGCCGGGCTCGCGCCCGGGCAGGCTCCCCACCCGGCGGGCCCGGGCGCGAGGCCCCTGCCGCCCGCGAGCATCGTGCCGCTCGCCGGGCTCCCGGTGGTCGGCGCGGTGCTGGTCCTGCTGGTCGCCGCGATCGCCGGGAACTGGCCGTGGGCGCTGGACTTCTTCCATATCGTCGGCGGCGGGCTGTGGACGGGCATCGATCTGTTCGTCGGCCTGATCATCGGGCCGATCCTGGGCAGGCTGTCGATCCCGGCGCGGGTCGAGTTCGCTGCCCGGTTCATGCCGAAGATGCTGCTGATCATGCCGACGCTGGTCACCATGACGCTCGCTTCGGGTTTCCAGCTTGCCCGCCATATGGGCCTGCTCAATGTGGCTTACCCCCGGCACTGGTGGCTGACGGCCTCGTTCATCGTCGTCGGCGCGATGACCGTGATCGCGCTCGGTTTCCTGGAACCGGCCAACCTCGCAGTCCTGTTCGAGCTCCGTAAACCCCAGCCGGATGGCGCGCTGGTGGGCAAGCTCATGCGGCGCTTCGCCTACACCGCCGGGATCACCGGCGTCATGCAGGTGGCCACGCTTGTGATCATGACAAGGATCGCCACATGGTGACCGGGGCGCCGGACGCAGGCGCACCGGCAGCCGAGGGCATCGCTGGCAGCCAGCGCCGGCTCCCGCCGGTCACCGCGCTGGGGGTGGCCGCGCTGATGCTGGTCATCGCAGGCGGCATCGATCTGGCCGCCCACCTGCCCCGGCCCGCACCGCTCGGGCCCGCGATCGCTGCCCTGGCCGGAGCCGGGTTCCTGCTGCTGGCCGGGATCGGCACCCTGGCCCGTGTGCAGGACTTCGCCTGGCGCACGTTCTTCGTGGTGGGAGGCTGGACGCTGGCGGCCTACATCGTGATCGCCGGGATGCTGGAGTTCGTGTTCGTCCTGGACCACACGCCGGGCTCGCTGCTGACCGTGCTCAGCCTGATGCTGCTCGTCTTCGCGGTAGACATCCCGCTGCTGCTGGCTTTCTCGGTCGCCCGCTACCAGCCGGCCAGCCCGCACCGGGCGTAGGCCGGCGGCGGTCAGGGAGCCTGGCGCCGCGCCGGCGCGTCGCGGTCACGATTGTCCTACCTCTCCGCAATCATGTGGCACGTCCGGCTGGCCCGGCGTTCCGGGACCGGCGAGGCGTTTCACGTTCGGGGCAGGGCGATGAGGCTGATCCACACGTCCGACTGGCATCTGGGGCGGACCCTGCACGGCGAGAGCCTGCTGGAGTACCAGGCCGTCTTCCTGGACTGGCTGCTCGGGGAGGCGGTTTCCCACCACGTCGATGCCGTCGTGGTGGCGGGCGACATCTACGACCGCGCGGTGCCGTCCACCGACGCGGTGGCGCTGCTGGACCGGACGCTGGTCGCCTTCTCCCGCGCCCGCATCCCGGTGGTGCTCGTCAGCGGCAACCACGACTCAGCGGTCAGGCTGGGCTTCGCCTCCGGGCTGAGCGAGGCGGCCGGTATCCACCTGCGCACCAGCCTCGCCGACCTCACCCGCCCGGTCCTCATTTCCGACGCTCACGGGGAGGTGGGGATTTACGGCATCCCGTACCTGCTGCCCGACGCGGTCATGGCTGACCTGGGCGCGGAGCGCTCGCACGCCTCGGTGCTGGCCGCGGCTTCGGAGCGGATCCGCACCGATGCCAGTGCCCGCGGCGTCTGCCGCACGGTTGTCATCGCGCACGCCTTCATCACGACAGGCCAGACATCGGAGTCCGAACGCGACATCCGGGTGGGCGGCATCGGCGACGCGCCGGTCTCCGTTCTGGCCGGATGTGCTTATCTGGCCCTCGGCCATCTGCACGGCCAGCAGCGGATCGAGGCCGG
>DPMS01000695.1 GCA_003541285.1 Actinomycetota bacterium | reverse complement strand
CCTGCCGCACCTGCGGCGAGGCCTGCGGCCGGTCGTCCAGGCCGAGCACGGCCTGGACGATTCCGGCCAGTCCCGCCGGCACGTGCAGGCCGCCCTCCCGGTAACGGTGCTCGGCGGTGCCCTGGCCCGCCGTGCGGTGGGGGCTGCGCACCAGTCTCAGTGACGCGCCGAAGGCCTCCGCGAGGGCTGCGGCCGTGCCCGTGGCCCTGACCCGGCGTGCACCCGGTTCGGCGTCGGTCACCTCGATCCCGTGCCGGGCCAGCACCGTCCGGATGAGGTCGATATCGGCGGGGTCGGTGCCGTGGCGCGTGGCCAGGTCGTCCCGGCTCAGCGTGGAGGGGCCGGTCACCAGTTCCGGCGGCAGTTCGGCCCGCCTGCGCGTGACCAGCGTGACCTCGATCCGCTGCGCAGGGTCGAGGGGGCCGACGATCTCGGCCTCCGCGAGCGGCGCGCGTTCGCTTCCCGGCAGCGGCACAAAGGATGGTTCGGGCATTCCCTGCTCCCTTGCTCGGCGCTTTGCGGGTGGCCCGGACCCTGCCAGCGCCCCCCGTCTCCCGCCGCCAGTATCGCGCGTCCGGGCCGGCCGGGGGCGCTGGTCGCCGGCATCACTGGCCACGAACATGACCAGGGGGCGGGCCGCGGGACCCGTCCCCTGTTTCCATCAGCGCCGGGAGGCGGCGGCGCCGTCAAGCGCCGTTTCGTCAGACGGAACGCGCCGTCCGGCGGTAATGCCCTCAGGCGGCGATCCGGCGGTCCGTCTCCGCTGGTGCGGTCGTGACCTCCAGGCGGTGGACGACGTTCTCCGTGGTGACCTCGTGCACGGTGAGGTCCGCGAGCGCGAACACCGCGAGGGCGATCGCGTCACCGAACACCATCCATGTCAGCAGTCCCCCGGTGAACAGCAGGGCTGCGATCACCGACCACACGCCCATCGCCGCGATCAGGCCGTGCCCGATCTTGCGCCCGTTGTTGCGGGTGACGATCGCGCTGGTTCCGGCCAGCACGGCCAGGCCGATGGACACACCGAACGCCAGCCATCCGGCGACCGGTGCGCTGAAGGTCATGGCTGCCACCACCAGGAACGCGCCGCTTATCAGGAACAGAACGTCGAGTGCGTAACGCGTGCTGAGCCTCATGACGAGCACCTCCCCGGCGCCACCAGAGGTGGCGCCTGCCGTTTCTGGCGGCGGGTCGGACGGGCACCCCGTCCGGGACACCCGGACCGGCTCGTCGGGCCTGCGGAGCCTCTATTCCCACAGGTCTCTTGGTANNGACGTCACGATGTTCGCCTACGGCGGCTGGCAGCACGAGGTGTACCGGGCGGGAGACGGGCCTGGGGTGGTCGTCATCCACGAGATGCCAGGCCTGCATCCGGGGGTGGTCGCGTTCGGGCAGCGCCTGGTCGACGCCGGCTACCGGGTCTACCTGCCGTCACTGTTCGGCCGGCCGGGCGCGGCTTTCAGCGGCGGGGAACTGGTCCGCTCCATGACGCGGGTGTGCGTCTCACGGGAATTCACCATCCTGGCCGCCGATCGCACTACCCCGGTCGCGACCTGGCTGCGCGCGCTCGCCGCGCACGCCCATGCGGAGTGCGGCGGCCCGGGCGTCGGCGCGATCGGCATGTGTTTCACCGGCGGCTTCGCACTCGCCATGGCGGTCGAGCCGGCCGTGCTGGCCCCGGTGCTCAGCCAGCCGGGGATGCCTGCGCCGCTGAACGCCCGGCACCGGGCGGCCCTGGGCCTGGATCCCGCTGACCTGGCCTCGGTCAAGGCCCGTACCCGGGACGGACTGTGCGTGCTCGGCCTGCGCTTCTCCGCCGACAAGGGATCACCTGGCGAGCGGTTCGAGACGCTGCGCCGGGAACTGGGGGACGCGTTCGAGGGGATCGAGATCGATTCGTCTCCGGGCAACCCCTACGGCATCCGCAAGGCGGCCCATGCCGTGCTCACCATCGAACTCGTCGATGAGCCCGGCCACCCCACCCGGGCCGCGCTCGACCGGGTCATGGCCTTCCTCGCCGAGCGCCTCAAGCCCGGAGCCGCA
The DNA here is from genome assembly GCA_003541285.1 of Actinomycetota bacterium. Taxonomy (GTDB): domain Bacteria; phylum Actinomycetota; class Actinomycetes; order Streptosporangiales; family Streptosporangiaceae; genus UBA9676. The sequence goes on along the minus strand of DPMS01000695.1, from coordinate 479 downwards.
CCGGCCTCGTGACCGGGCCGGCTCCGCCGTCAGCTGCCTCCTATTTGCGTGGCTGGCCGCCGCTTGACCTCCACGCCCCCCATCAGCGCGAAGCCGACGACCCTGACCGCAGGCGCGCCGGGCACGCCCGGCCCGCTCGCCTGATGATCGAAGCCGCCCATGATGCCGATGCCGGAGACATCAACGGCCGTATCCTCCGACACGGTGATGGTGACGCCTCCCATCAGGCAGAGCGCCTGGATCGTGACCTTGGGTGCACCGAAGGTGGCGTACCGGAGGTCGAGTTCCACCCCGCCCATGATGGCCACTGCCACGTAGGTGGGAGGGACCAGCCAGGGCCCCGCGCGCTTCGCCCCGCTCATGATGGCGACCGAGAATTTCGGCACCGGCGTGCCCGCGGCCAGGTCCGGCGGCTGGATGCGGCGCGAGACCGGGGCGGGAACGGCGACCGCCTGGCCGGGCAGGTCGCTGGTGAGGGC
>DPMS01000696.1 GCA_003541285.1 Actinomycetota bacterium | reverse complement strand
CCAGGAAGACGGCCGCGCCGGCCATCTCCTCCGCCCTGCCCCAGCGCTGCATCGGCACCGTCGCGATGGTCGCCTTCCCGGCCGTCTCGTCTTCCCACAGGTTCCTGTTGAGCTCGGTGGCCGTCCAGCCTGGGCAGATGGCGTTGACCCGCACCCCCAGGGCCGCCCATTCGACGGCCAGCGACTTGGTGAGGGAGACGAGGCCAGCCTTGGCCGCCGCGTACGGGGACAGGAACGGGGAGCCCACCAGGCCGGCCACGGAGGCGACGTTGATGACCGAACCGGTACCCCGGCCCACCAGGTGGCCGCCGATCGCATGGCAGACATACATCGCCGAGTCCAGGTTCAGCTTGATGAGCTTGTCCCAGCCCGGCAGCCGCAGGTCGAGGAACGGGACCGCGAAGTTGGAACCGCCGGCGTTGTTCACCACGACGTCCACGTGCCCGAGACGCTCGATCGCGGTCGCGACCGCCGCCTCGACGGCCTGCTGCCGGGTCACATCAGCGGGAATGACGAACGCATCGCGGCCGCAGGCGGCGACCTGCGCGGCGGTTGCGGCAAGCCCGTCCTCACTCCGGGCCACCAGGGCGACATCCGCCCCTGCCTGCGCCAGGGCGACGGCGATCGCCTGCCCGATGCCGCGCGACGCACCGGTGACGAACGCTTTCCTGCCGGTCAGGTCGAAGAGGGTCACGGTGAGTCCTTCCATTCCGCCGGGAGCGGCCATGCGGCCGGATTGACCCTGCGCACGATCTCTCCCAGCACAATACGGACATAGGGTTCACCAACCCAGAGGTGCTTGGCCCGTTCCACTGCGATCAGTTCCGCCTGCGGAACCCGCGCGAAACGCTCCCGGGCCTGCGGCGGCTGCAGATAGTCGTCGAGTTCGGGCACCAGCACCAGCAATGGCTTCGCCGAGGCGGCCCAGGCATCAAGGTCGGCATCACCCGCCCGGCGCAGCGGCGGTGACAGCAGGATCGCCCCTTCCACCGCCGGGTCGTTGCCCCACCGCAGCACCAGTTCGGTGCCGAATGACCAGCCCAGCAGCCACAGCGCTGGCAGCCCCGCGGCCGTGCACCAGGAAATGGCCGCGGCCACGTCGTGACGCTCGGCCTCGCCGCCATCGAACTCGCCCTCGCTGCGGCCCCGCTCCGACGAGGTACCCCGGGTGTTGAAGCGCAGCACGGCCAGGTCGGCCATGGCCGGCAGGCGGTAGGACGCCTTGCGCAGCAGATGGCTGTCCATCATCCCGCCGTGGGTGGGCAGCGGGTGCAGGCAGATCAGGGTGGCCACCGGATCGCGCTCCGCGGGCCGGGCAAGTTCGCCCACCAGCGACAGCCCGTCGCTGGTCCGCAGCGTGATCTGCTCGCGGCGCGCGGGCAGCACCGTGCTGGCACGGATCTCGGTCACGGTCATCCTCACCTGCCTCCCCGGCGGCGCGGCGCGTGCCGCTGCAGCCGCCGTTCCCAGCACGTCGCGTGCCAGTGCCTGCGTTCGGCCGGGCCGGGGGTATGCGCCGGCCAGGCGACCAGGTGCGCCACGCCGGGAGGGATCTCCTGGTCGCAGCCCGGGCAGCGGTAGGTCTTCGTGGAAGCTGCCCCGGGCACCAGGCGGATCACCCAGTCCCCGTCCGGCGCTGATTCGGTGCGCTCGGGGCCGAGCCGGAGCGCGGGGCTGTCCTCTCCCCCGTCACCGCCGGGCGTGCCGGGACGGCCGCGGGGAACGCCTCCACGTGGCCTGCGTGCCATGCCGGACGGCAGCCGCCGGGCCTTGCGAGGGCTCACGGCCGTCACTGTAGGGCATCGCGCCGGCCAGGCCTGCCCGGGGTAAGGCACACCTGAGCCGTCCTCGTGACATCAGGGTGGTGATGGGCACCGGTGCCGGACTCGGGAGTGATCGTGGGAAGCACACTGCGCAGCTGACGCCAGACCCGGCCGGGTGGGCGCTACAGTTACCTGCCATGCGGCTCGTTATCGCCCGGTGCAGCGTGGACTACGTCGGACGGCTCACGGCCCACCTTCCATCCGCGCTGCGGCTGCTCATCGTCAAGGCCGACGGATCGGTGCTCGTTCATAGCGACGGTGGCTCCTACAAGCCGCTGAACTGGATGTCCCCGCCATGCCGGCTGGAAGAGTCACCCGGCGCCTGGCGGGTGGTGAGCAAGGGCGGCGAGGAGCTGCGGATCACCCTGGAAGAGGTCGTGCACGATTCCAGCCATGAGCTGGGCACCGATCCGGGGCTGGTCAAGGACGGCGTCGAGGCACATCTGCAGGAGTTGCTCGCCGCGCAGCTGCACATCCTGGGTGAGGGCTGGCGGCTGGTGCGGCGCGAGTACCCAACCGCGATCGGCCCGGTGGACCTCATGTGCCGGGACGCGGACACCGCGGCGGTCGCGGTGGAGATCAAGCGGCGCGGCGAGATCGACGGGGTCGAGCAGCTCACCCGCTACCTCGAACTGCTCAACCGCGACCCGCTGCTCGCCCCGGTGCGTGGGGTCTTCGCTGCCCAGGAGATCAGGCCGCAGGCGCGTGTCCTGGCCGAGGACCGTGGCATCCGGTGCCTGGTGCTCGACTATGAGGCGATGCGCGGCACCGACGACAGCGCACTGCGCCTGTTCTGACCAGGATGATGCCGCGGGTGCTCAGCCAGGCGGGTGGTGGTGTCACACTGACGGCGCCGCAATCCGAATAGCAGTTCTGTATGAATTGTCCGCACCGGTACGGTCCGCTTGGTTACGATGCGCTGTTATGGGCGCTGAAGATCATGGCGGTTCGCCTCTGCCGGTCCGGACATCCCGTACCGTCCGGCCAGGGCGTCACTCCAGCCCGCACCAGCTGTCGCTGCCTGCCCGGGCACCGGCACTGATACTTGCCGTCCCCGGAGCCGCTTCCCCGGAGAACGAACAGATCGCCGCCGAGATCGCAGCCAGCGCAGGTGCCTCCTGCCCCGGTGCGACCATCGCCGTTGGCTATCTGGATGGCACCGGGAACCACCTCAGCGAGGTTCTCAGCTATCTGAACAGCGAGGACGGCCGGCCCTCGGCGGTCGTCGTCCCCCTGCTCACCAGCCCGTACCGGCGGATCGATGCGGAGATCGCCGCCATTGTGGCCGGAGCGAGCGCGCCCGTCCTGGTTGCCGGGCATCTGGGCCCGCATCCGTTCCTCGCGGAGGCGATGCATGCCCGGCTGTCCGAAGCCGGCCTGGCGCGGGCCAGCCGGGCGGGCCGGATCAGCATCGTAACCGCCGCGGACGGCGTGATCGTGGGCGCTATCGGCGGCGATGAAGCCAACCAGGCGGCCGGCATCGTCGCGGTCCTGCTCGCGTCCCGGCTGGCGATCCCGATCGTGCCCGCACCGCTGGCCGATCACGCCGCGCTCGCACATGCGTCGGAGCGGTTGCAGGCTGCGCAGGTCACCCGGGTGGCACTGGCCCCATGCGCGATCGGACCGGAACTCCCGGCCGGCGCCCTGGCGGTCATTACCGCGCAAACCGGCCTGGCATGCGCTCCGCCACTGGGCGGGCACCCGATGATAGGCCAGCTCGCCGCCATCCGGTACGGCATCGCCCTGGAAGACCCCAAACTGGCCGACGTACCCGGCTGAGGGGAACCCTGGTGGACCGTGGGTACGAGCGTCGCAACTGCCGCCCCCCACCAGGACCTGGCCCGGCCACGAAAGTACCCGGGGGCGGGCGTGGACCGCATGGGATGATCGACTGTGCTCGTCATCATGTCGGGGCTGCCGGCGAGCGGGAAGACGACCATCGCGCGCGATCTTGCCCGCCATATCGGCGCTGTTCACCTGCGCATCGACGTCATCGAGCACGCGATTGTCCGGGCTGGGGCCGGCAGTCACCCGCTCGGGCCCGTCGGCTACGTCATCGGCTACGCGCTGGCCGAGGACTATCTCCGCCAGGGACTCGATGTGGTGGCCGACTCGGTGAACCCATTGGCGATCACCCGCGAGGCATGGCGGGGCGTCGCCCGCGCCGGGTCGGGCGAGTATCTGGAAGTCGAGGTCATCTGCTCCGACCCGGCTGAGTACCGGCGCCGGGCAAGCATGCGGATCAGCGACATCCCGGGTTTCCAGCTGCCGGCCTGGCTGGACATCGTGGCCCGCGAGTACGAGCCCTGGGATCGCGAGCACGTGATCGTGGACACCGCGGCCGCCACCGTGGCCGAATGCGTCGCGGAACTGCTATCCCTGGTCGGCCAGTCCCGCTGACAGCGGGCAGCGCAGGCGCAGGCAGCAGCCAGCGCGGGCGTCACTCGCCGAGGACGGCGGCGTTGATGGCCCGGGCCTGCGCGGCCAGTCCGGGGACCTCGACGACGGCGATGCCGGTCTCGCGGAGCAGTTCCGCGCCACCGCCAGGGGCGAACACAGGCGGCTCCAGCCAGGCGATCACTACCCGGCGCAGGCCTGCCGCGATGATCAGCGCGGCGCAGGGGCGGGGCCGGGACGCGCGGAACCGGCATGGCTCCAGGGAGCTGTACAGGGTGGCCGCGCCCAGCCGCGGGTCAGCCGGGTCGAGTTTCGCGATCGCCGCCTCTTCGGCATGATCGTGCGGGCTGCCCTCACGCGAGTAGCCGGTGGCGAGCACGCAGCCATCGGCCGCGACCACCACCGCGCCCACCGCGAACGCGGTCGCAGACGGCGGGCACCGGCGCGACAGTTCGACGGCCCTGCCCAGCCAGCACCGGTCGGCCTCGTTCGCCTCACTCCCCCGGCCTGGCGCCCCGCACCCGGGCATGGGCTCAGCCATCCCGCCTCTCCTCCGGCCCGGCGTCCCCCGGCAGCCGCCCGTCAGCCCGGCCGAGCAGGTACCTCAGCAGCACCACGTTATCCAGGCGGCGGACCTCGGCCAGGCTCATCGGCCGCTGTGGCCCGTGCGGGTAACGCGCCGGGCCGGCGAACCGGGGCGCCGCCGGGTCCCCCACGAAAAACGGTGCGACCACCAGCTGGAGTTCGTCCACCAGTCCCTCCGCCAGGAACTCGCCGCCCAGCCTGGCCCCACCTTCCACCATCAAGCGCCGCACACCGCGGCCTGCCAGGTCGGCCAGCAGCGCCGCAAGCCGCACCGGCTGGCCGGCGCCGATCACGTCGGCGACAGCGTTCAGCCGCTGGCGGGTCCTGGCGGCCACCGGGCTGGGGCAGTAGACGAGCACCTGTTTCGCGCTGGTGGCCTGGAAGAAGTGCGCTCCTGGGTCAAGGTCGCCGGTGGCGGTGACCGTCACCCTGGCCGGGTGCTCCGGCAGGCCGCCGGCCGTCCGGTCCGCCCGCCGCTGTGGTGAGCGGATGAGCAGCCGGGGGTTGTCGCGGCGGATAGTGGCCGCACCGACCATGATCGCATCGGCGCTGGCCCGCTCGGAGTCCACCCGGTCCAGGTCGGCCCCACCGGACAGGATCAGCCGCTCCGGCCCTGGCGCGTCCAGGCAGCCGTCGACCGACATCGCGCAGCTGAGCAGCACGTACGGGCGTTCGGTCACCTGGGTCCGTTCCGGTCGTCCGGCACCTGGCCGGTCAGGGACCAGGCTCACCCATAAGGTAATCCAGTGATCGGCGGATAGCGCCCCTGTGGCCCGCACAGGGCCGGGGAGGGCGCCTCGCGGGGCCAGGCCGCCGGTGGTTTACTGGCTCGCAGCGGGGGAGGTGGTGTGGTCCCGGTTGAAGGTGAGGACGATGGACACGGTGTGGACGCCAGGGCAGACCCGTCAGATGGAGACCTTTGACACGGTGAATCCGGCCACCTCGGAGGTGATCGCCACCTTCGGGGTCCATGGCCAGGCTGAAGTCGACGCCGCGGTCGAGCGTGCACACCAGGCAGCCGTGTGGTGGGCAGGGCTGGGCTGGAAGGAGCGCAGGACCCGGCTGCTGGCCTGGAAGTCCCACCTGATCCGCTACATCGGCCGCCTTGCCGAGCTCGTCCACACCGAGACCGGCAAACCGCTCGGCGACGCCCAGCTCGAAATCTTCCTGGCGATCGTGCACATCGACTGGGCCGCACGCAACGCCCGCCGGGTGCTCCGTCCGCGCCGGGTGCGCAGCGGGCTGGCCGCCATCAACCAGGCATCCTCGGTGGAGTACCCCCCGCTGGGCGTGATCGGCGTGATCGGGCCCTGGAACTACCCGGTGTTCACCCCGATGGGCTCGCTGGCCTACGCGCTCGCCGCGGGCAACGCGGTGGTCTTCAAGCCCAGCGAGCTCACCCCGGCGGTCGGCGGCTGGCTGGTCAGCTCGTTCGCCGACGTGGTGCCCGAGTACCCGGTGCTGCAGCTGGTCACCGGGGCCGGCCCGACCGGCGAGGCGCTCGCCCGCAGCGCGGTGAGCAAGATCTCGTTCACCGGTTCCGCCGCGACCGCCCGCAAGGTGATGGCGGCCTGCGCCACGAACCTCACGCCCATGATCGCTGAGTGCGGCGGCAAGGACGCCTTCCTGGTCGGGGCGGACGCCGACCTGGACGCGGCCGCCGATGCCGCCGCCTGGGGCGCGGTGTCCAATGCGGGCCAGACGTGCATCGGGGTGGAGCGGGTCTTCGTGGAGGCGGAGGTCTATCACACGTTCCTGGAGAAATTGACCGAACGGATGTCCAGGGCGCGGCCCGGTGACGACCGTGAATCCGCCTACGGGCCGATGACCTGCCCGGCGCAGGCCGACATCGTCGAAGATCATGTCGCCGACGCGCTCGCCCGGGGCGGGCGCGCGGTTCTCGGCGGCATGCAGAGCATCCGCAGGCCCTACGTGGAACCGGTGATCCTGGCCGACGTCCCGGAGACGAGCCTGGCAGTGCAGGAGGAGACGTTCGGCCCGACCGTGACCGTGACCAAGATCTCCGGCCTGGACGAAGGCGTCGCCCTGGCCAACGCCAGCCGGTATGCGCTGGGGGCTACCGTGTTCGCGCGCAACAAGAAGCGGGCGATGGCGGCGGCGCGGGGGATACGCAGCGGGATGACCGGGATCAACTCGGTGATCGGGTTCGCGACCGTGCCCGCGCTCCCGTTCGGCGGCAACGGCGATTCCGGGTTCGGCCGCATCCACGGCGCCGACGGGCTGCGCGAGTTCACGCGGGCCAAAGCGATCACCCGGGTCCGGATGCGTTCCCCGCTGAACCTGACCACGCTGTCGCGCACCGACAAGGACGTGACCAGGCTCCTGTCCGTCGCCACCCTCCTGCACGGCAAGCGCTACCGCTGAGGCGCGGGAAACCGGAAGCGGTCAACCGGTCCTTGTCATCAGCTCAGGTCGGCGGCGAGGGGCTCACTGGCCAGCGCCGGGTCCACCTGCTCCAGCGGGGCACGGCCGATGATCAGGTCCGCGGCGCGCTCGGCGATGGCGATGGTCGGGGCGTTGGTGTTGCCGCGGGGTACCACCGGCATCACCGAGGCGTCCACCACCCGCAGCCGCTCCACCCCGCGTACCCGCAGTTCCGGGTCGACCACGCTGATGAGCTTGCTGGCCGCCAGCCGGGAGTCGCCGCCCATCGCGCAGGTGCCGACCGGGTGGAACAGCGTCCCGAGGTCGCGCCGGATGAACTCCCGCACCTGGGCGTCGGTCCGCACATCCGGCCCGGGCGCCAGTTCGTCCTTGCAGACCTTGCCGAGCGCCCCGGCGGCGGCGAACTCCCGGGCCATCCGCACTCCCTCCACCAGCGGCTCGATGTCAGTGCCGTCGGAAAGGTAGGCCGGATCGATGGCGGGCTTGTGCCGCGGATCGGCGCTGCGCAGCCAGACCTGGCCCCGGCTGCCGACGTCGACGAGCGTGACCAGCAGCGAGAACGCCCGGGTCTTGGGGTCGCCTAGCCCCTCCCGCTCATAAGGCGTCGCCAGTGCGTGCCATTGCAGGTCAGGAGCGGGAAGCGAGGGCCGGGTCCGGCTGAACCCGCCTGCCTCCGCGACATTGGACGTCAGCGGCCCGGAGTGCCGGAACCGCCAGCGGGCCAGGTTGGCCGGGGTGGACTCCTCCCACAGGCCGGCCGTGCGCGGCGTGTGCCACATCGCGGTGACCACGGGATGGTCGGACAGGTTTGCCCCCACGCCGGGGCTGTCCACGTGCACGATGATGCCGAGGTCGTTGAGATGGTCCGCAGGGCCGACGCCCGACAGCATCAGCAACTGCGGGCTGCCGATGGCGCCGGCGGCCAGGATGACCTCGGCCTCGGCGCGGGCCGTCTCCTCCGTCCCGCGCGCCAGGTAGCGCACGCCGGCGGCCCGGCCGGCCTCGACGATGATCTGCGTCACCCGGGCGTCGGTGCGGACCTCCAGATTGGGCCGTGCCATCGCCGGCCGCAGGTAGGCATCGGCCGCCGACCAGCGCCGGCCGTCCCGCTGGGTCACCTGGTAGAAGCCGCTGCCATCTTGGTGCGGGCCGTTGAAGTCATCGTTCTCAGCTACCCCGCACTCGCGCACGGACGCAACGAAGGCCCTGGTCAGTGCCGACTTGTACTTCAGGTCGGAGACGGCAAGCGGCCCGCCGGCACCGTGGTACGCCGAAGCGCCGCGGGTGTTGTCCTCGGCCCGGCGGAAGTAGGGCAGCAGGTCGGCGTAACCCCATCCGGAGCAGCCGTACTCGTCCCGCCAGCTGTCATAGTCGTGGCGGGCGCCCCGGATGTAGAT
>DPMS01000154.1 GCA_003541285.1 Actinomycetota bacterium | reverse complement strand
ATAGCACCGCCGATGCTGCCCCAGCACATCCTCACAGGCAAATCGGGCACATCTCAGATGCCCGCACCGTCATGCAGGCACGCTGGATGTCAGCGGCCAGCTGGATCCGCCCGCTGGCGGTCACGAAGACGGCCCGGTGGCTATTACAGTGGGTAACCAGGTTCCCGGGCCGCTGGGCCGATTCTGGCGTGCGTCCGGCAGGCGGCGGGTGCTTGCGCACCCGTGCGAGATGCGCGCCGCGTCGCTTGAGATCTTGGCCAGCGGCTTGCCGCCGGCGCCTCCCGGACCCGAATCGGGCTCGTCCCCCGAAGTCAGGCCAGCGCGAGCTTGCTGCGGATGTGCTCGATGACCTCGCTGTGCTCGGCCTGCGGGCTGAACATGATCAGCTCGGCGTCGGAGTCGACCCGCACGCTGTGGCCAGCCGGCCAGTAGAAGAGGTCGCCGGCGGCGCAACGCTCGCGGCCGCCGTCGGTGTAGCCGACCTCGACCTGGCCAGAGATCAGGTAACCCCAGTGCGGCGCGTGGCACGCGTCGTGCGCGAGGCCCTGCAGCAGCGGTGCCATGTCGGTGCCCGCGGCGAGGCTGAAGTACTCCGCGCCGAGTGGCCCCTCGGGTGTGCCGAAGTCCGGGAGCTGACGTGCGACGGCACCGGGCACGTTCAGCCGCGTGGGGATGTCTGCCTTGGCGATGTGCATGGCGATTGTCCTTCCTCGAAAGCGAGTCCCTCACCCCGAAGGGCGTGACAATCGCTGTCACACTGTGACTATGACTGAGTCGGAGGCCGTGCTGCAGCAGGCCCGCGCCGCGGTCGGCGCGGGCCGGTGGCACGACGGCCTCGAACTGCTCAGCGGACCCGGCGCCCCGGCCGGCGCGGAGGCGCTGGACCTGCTGGGACGTGCCGCATACGGCGCCGGGCGCCTGGAGCTGTCGATCAACTGCCGTGAGCAGCTTTACCGGCTGCATCTTGACGCCGGCCAGGCTGTCGCCGCGGCCGGGGCGGCAGCGACGGTCGCGCTGCAGCTGCTCGTCGACACCGCGCTGATGGCCCCGGTGCGCGGCTGGCTTGCCCGCGCGGACGCCCTGCTCACCGGCACCGAGCCCGGCTCGGTGCACGCCGTCCTGGCAGCAGTGCGCGGCTACGAGCGCTACCTGTCCGGTGACCTCCCGGCGGCGCGGGCCGCGGCACACCAGGCCGTGGAGTTGGGCGAGGCGCACCGGCAACCGCTGGCCGCGTTGCTTGGCCGCGTCGCGTCGGCCCGGATTGCGATCGCCGGCGGCGCGGTCGCCGACGGCATCGCCCAGCTGGACGAGATCGGTGCCCGGCTCATGGGCGGCGAGGCCGACTCGCTCACCACGGGGTTGATGTATTGCGAGCTGGTGTGCGCGGCGCAGAACCTCGGTGACCACGCGCGCGCGGTCGAGTGGCACGAGGCGATGCAGCGCTGGGCGACGTCGGACGCCATTGGCTCGGTCGGCGGACGCTGCCGCGTGCACCGGGTCGAGCTGCTGCGCATGTCCGGCCCGGCCGACGCCGCCGAAGACGCCGCCGTCCAGGCCTGCGACGAGCTGCGCCCGTGGCTGCGCCGCGAGTTCGGCTGGCCGCTGGCCGAGCTCGCCCAGATCAGGCTGCGCCGCGGGGATCTCGCCGGCGCCGAGGAGGCCTTCCTCGGCGCGGTCGAACACGGCTGGGTAGTGCAGCCCGGGTTTGCGCTGCTGCGCCTGGCGCAGGGCGACGCCGACACCGCTGCTGCGATGACCGACGACGCATTGACGCACCCGGTGGCAGTGCCGTCGAAGGAGTGGCCACCGGCCGGCGAACTGCGCCTCGCCCCGCTCTACGACGCCCAGGCCGAGATCGCATTCGCGCGCGGCGACGAGCCAACCGCCACGGCGGCCGCCACTGCCCTGGAACGGATCGCAGCGACGGCGGGCGGCGGCTCGGTGCTGCCGGCACGGTCGGCGCTCGCGCGGGCGCGCAGCCTGCTGCTTCGCGACGAACTCGGCAAGGCCACCATGGCGTGCTCGGACGCGATCGCCCGGTGGACCGATCTTTGCGCGCCCTACGAAGCAGCGACGGCGCGGCTCGTCCTGGCCCGCATCCAGCAGGCCCGTGGCCAGCACGAACTGGCGCGCGTCACGCAAGAAGCCGCCGAGCGCGCCCTGCGCGGCTACGGCGCGGCGATACCGCCGGACGCGACACCGGCACACACAACCCAGGCCGGCAAGCGCGAAGCTCTATTCCTGGCCGAAGGAACGCTGCGTCGCGTCGCCTTCGCCGGCCGTGAGGCGGTGCTGCCCGACCTGACCGGTCTGCGGCACGTGGCGCGACTGCTCGCCGAGCCGGGGCGTGAGTTCCATGTTCTCGACCTGCTCGGCGCGGGCCTGCGCGACGCGGGGGCTCTGCCCCATCTCGACGCTGAGGCGCGGGAGGCGTACCGCAGGCGGCTGCAGGAGGTCCAGGACGACCTGGCCGAGGCCGAGACCAACCACGACACCGCCCGCGCCGAGCTCGCCCAGCGCGACCGCGACTACCTGATCTCCGAGCTGACCCGCGCGGTCGGCCTGGGCGGCCGCGACCGCGGCAGCGGCACCCCGCAGGAACGGGCACGCACAACCATCACCCGGTCGATCCGCTACGCCCTGGCCCGGCTGCATGACATCCACCCCGAACTTGCCTCGCACCTGGACCGCACGATCAACACCGGCACGTACTGCAGCTACACCTCCGAACTCGCCGCACCGGTCACCTGGCGCACCGCCGCGAGTCCGCATCACACCGCGTCGTAACCGCCGTGCGCTGACCCCTATTCATCTGCTCGGCATGAGTGC
>DPMS01000130.1 GCA_003541285.1 Actinomycetota bacterium | reverse complement strand
CCGGGACAACTACCTGTGCGCCTACTGCGGCCGCCAGGCGGAGACGGTCGACCACGTGGTGCCCCGCAGCCGGGGTGGCGCCCACACCTGGGAGAACTGCGTCGCCTCGTGCATGCGGTGCAACCACAGCAAGGCTGACCGGCTGGTCGAGGAACTGGGCTGGACGATGCGCTGCGACCCGGCAGTGCCGCGGGGGGTGCACTGGCGGCTGATCGGCGCAGCCCACGACGGTGACCCGCAGTGGGCCGCCTATCTGGCCGAGCCGAGCGCCGCCTGAGGCTGGGCGGGAGCGGCCAGGTCCCGGCTAGTCCCCAGGGCTCCCGGCCGTTTCCCATTTCTGCTCGATCCGGCCGAAGTGCCAGATCGCCAGGGCGACCAGCCAGGTGAGCACGAAGATGCCGGCCACGACGAAGCCGGCGGTGTTGATGTCGAAGCCCTGCATGAACGCCCAGAACCCGCTGTTCAGATGGGCCTGGTGGGCGATGAGGCCGAGGATCTCGACAGTGCCGATGAAGAAGGCGACAAACACCGACAGGCCGGTGATGGTCAGGTTGTAGTAGACCTTGCGGATCGGGCGGGCAAAGGCCCAGTCGTAGGCGAAGTTCATGAAGCAGCCGTCAATGGTATCGAACAGGCTCATGCCGGCCGCGAACAGCAGCGGAAGTGACAGCACGGCGTAGAACGGCAGGCCGCTGACGACTGCCGACCCGGCGAGCACCAGCAGCGCGATCTCGGTGGCGGTATCGAACCCCAGGCCGAAGAGCAGGCCGATCGGGTACATATTCCACGGCGAGTCCACCCGCCGGGCCAGCGGCCCGAGGAACCTGTTCATCAGGCCACGCTTGGCCAGCTGCTCTTCCAGTTCCTCGTCGTTGTACTTCCCGAGCCGCATCTCGCGGAAGACCTTGGCGATCGAGAAGAGGATGATCACGTTGAGCGCGGCGATGAGGTACAGGAACGTGCCCGAGACCGTGGTGCCGACGATCCCGGTGACGCCCCGCAGGGCCGAGCCGCCGTCGCGGACCTGGCTGTTCAGGGCCCGGATCCCGAAGTTCAGCGCCAGGGCAAGTGCGAACACGACGCTGGAGTGCCCAAGGGAGAAGAAGAACCCGGTCGACAGCGGCCGCTTGCCCTCGTGGACGAGTTTGCGGGTGGTGTTGTCGATGGCAGCGATGTGGTCGGCATCGAAGGCGTGCCGCATGCCGAGGGTGTAGGCGAGGATCCCGGTCCCCGCTCCGAAGATCTCCGTCTTGGTCAGGTGGTAGTGACCGCGCAGGGCGGCGGCCAGCAGGCCCCAGCCGAGCACGTGCAGCGCGACGACCGTCGCCGCCATCCCGCCGGCCCTGCCCCACTCCGCTGGAGTCAGTGCCCCGGCGAGCCGCCGCGCACGAGCACCCGCAATGGCCATCGGGTAGTTCCTCCTCAGCGACGTGAGCGGACTTCACTCTAGGAAAGATGCAAAAGACTTGCAATAACGCCTGAGGTGTAATTGCCCACAGCGCACTCCAGGAAGGCTGTCGCGGGCAGGTGATGCTACGGTCGCTACTGGCCGGTAAGGGTGCGTAGTCCCCCCGCCGTCACCAGCACGTGATCACACCGCAGGAAGGCGCGCCCATGCAGCGTGACATCTTCACTCCCGAACACGACGCGTTCCGCGACATGGTGCGTACCTTCATCGCCCGTGAGGTCACTCCCTACCACGGGCAGTGGGAGCAGGACGGGATCGTGTCCCGCGAGGTGTGGCTCGCCGCCGGCCGGGCCGGGCTGCTCGGGATCGAGATCGACGAGAAGTACGGCGGCGGGGGCAATCCCGACTACCGCTACTACCTCATCCTGAACGAGGAACTGGCGGCGGCCGGCGCCACCGGGCCGGCCTTTGCCGTGCACAACGACATCAACGGGCACTATTTCGGCCGCCTGTGCACCCCTGAGCAGCGCGAGCGGTGGCTGCCGGGGTACTGCTCGGGTGAGATCATCACCGCCATCGCGATGACCGAGCCCGGGGCCGGCAGCGACCTGCAGGGCATCACCACCACCGCGGTCCGCGACGGCGGCCACTACATCCTCAACGGCAGCAAGACGTTCATCTCCAACGGCCAGCTCTGCGACCTGGTGATCGTCGTGGCCCGCACTGACCCGGGCGCCGGCCATCAGGGGATCAGCCTGCTGGTGGCCGAACGCGGCATGCCGGGATTCGGGCGCGGCCGCAACCTGGACAAGATCGGCATGCATGCCCAGGACACCTCCGAGCTGTTCTTCACCGACGTCGCGGTCCCCGTGGCCAACCTGCTGGGCACCGAAGGCGGCGGATTCATCGCGCTCATGCAGAACCTGCCCCGCGAGCGGGTGTCTATCGGTGCTACCGCGCTGGCGGGGGCGGAGAAGGTGTTCGCCGACACGCTGGCCTACTGCCAGCAGCGGCAGGCGTTCGGGCGCCCGATCGGCCGTTTCCAGCACAACCGGTTCGTGCTTGCCGAGATGGCGACCGAACTCGCGGTGGCCCGCGCCTTCACCGACCGGGCGGTCATGGAGCTGGGCGCCGGGCGCCTGTCCAACGAGGAAGCGTCGATGGTCAAGTGGTGGAACACCGAGTTGTGCAACCGCGTCGTCGACCGCTGCGTACAACTACACGGCGGCTATGGGTACATGCGGGAGTTCGCCGTCGCGAAGGCGTTCGCGGACAGCCGGGTCCAGACGATCTTCGGTGGCACGACCGAGATCATGAAGGAGATCATCGGCCGCGGCCTGGGGGTGTGACCGGGACCCGCGGCCGGCGCGCGATCACCACCAGGCCGCCGTCCGCGTCCGCCAGCACCTCGATCCCCGCACCGAAATGGGGCGCGAGCACATCACCGCGCAGCATCTCGCGCGGCGTGCCGCGGCCCGCCACCCGGCCCGCGGCCAGCAGCAGCAGCCGGTCGGCGAACTGGCCGGCCAGGGTGAGATCGTGCACGGCGGAGACGACCGTGAGCGAGCGCTCCCGGCGCGCCCCGTCGATGAGTTCCAGTGCCTCCACCCGGCGGCCGACGTCCAGGGCGCTGGTCGGCTCGTCGAGCA
>DPMS01000762.1 GCA_003541285.1 Actinomycetota bacterium | reverse complement strand
TCGAGGAACTGCCGTATCCCCGCCTCACCGGCCAGGAACCGCACCGCCCGCTGCAGGAACGCCCGGTTGGCCCGGGCGGTGTCGCGCACTTCCGGCGCGGCGCGCAGCACCTGGCGGACGGCTTCCCGGTCGGCGGCATAATTGTCCTTGCCGCCCAGGTACGCGTCGTACATGCGGGCGGGGTGCGGCCTGCTCGTGTCGATCTCCGAGACAGCGAAACCGTGCTCCATCGTATCCTTCCCGCACGCCGTGACAGAGAACCGCTACCACCCTGCCCCGGTTGCCGCCGCCCCCGGGAGGCTACGAGAACGGACGGTGGCGGACGCTGCGGGTAACAGGTGCCGCGGCGGGCAGGCTCGACGCCACCCCTCTGCGGAAGCGCGTGCCGCTGGAGGAGCCGTCCTTCGCTGATCACGTCTTCTGACGCCCCGGCTACAGGGTGCGTCCGCGTTCGTACAGGTCCTTAGCGCCGCTCCGGCGGCGCGCCGGAAACCGCTCAGGTCGCCGGTGAGTGCCAGGGTGCGGGCTTCGAGGGCGGCGAGAACGGCTTTGAGCCGCCCGCTGGGCAGGTGCCGCGAGCCGTACCAGGCCAGCTGGACCATCTCCAGGGCGTCGTCGGTGCGGCCGAGGTGATTGGAGAGCCGGGACAGGCAGTTGAGCAGGTGGGCGGCCAGGGCGGTGTCGCCTGCCTCAGCGGCGGCTTGCAGGCCCAGGAGCAGGTAGCGCTGCCTCGACAGCAGGAAGGCCACCATGATCCGGAAGAAGGCTTCCGCCCCCATCCCGGACCGGGACCCGTACGGCCAGGCGCACACCGCTGCCCGGCAGCTCCGGGGCCTCACCGGTGCTCCGCCCTCGCTGGCGCGCAGCCGTTAGCTGCTGGCGGATACCCCGTCCGCGAACTCCTCGAAGGCGGCGTAGGCACGGGGGCCCCATACGGTGGCGGGACCCCCGTTCATCAGGATGGCCACCCCCATCGTCTCGGCAACCTCCTGGGCCGTCGCCCCGCGCCGGGCCGCGGCACGGGCATGGGAGGCGATGCAGCCGTCGCACTCCCGGGTCACCGCGATGGCCAGGGCGATCAGCTCCTTGATCCGGGCCGGCAGGGCGCCGTCGTCCCCCATGGCCGCGCTGTGCAGCTGGGCGTAGCCGGCGTACACGCCGGGGATCGCCTGCCGCAGGTGACGGCCAAGGCCGATCAGTTCCTGCTGGGTCTCGCGGGCCGAGGTCATGGGGCACTCCCTGGGTTATCGTCAGTCGCTGGGACCATTCAACTCCCCGCCCGGCAGCCGTCACCGAGGGAGCTTCTCGTGAAGCACTGCGGCGTCATGAGCACAGCACGGCGTCATGAGCACAGCACCGAGCTCACCACGGCCCGGCTGGCCCGGGTCGGCGACATCGAGGTACGTCGGCTGCTGCCCCTGCGGCGGCGGCGCAGCGTGGGCGCATGGTGCTTCGTGGACCATTACGGCCCCATGTCGGCCGACGGCGTGGCCGGGATGCAGGTCCCACCGCACCCGCACATAGGGCTCCAGACCGTCACCTGGCTGATCGAGGGAAACGTCCTGCACCGCGACGGCCTCGGCAGTGAGCAGATGATCCAGCCCGGCCAGCTCAAACCTGATTACGGCCGGCCATGGCATAGCGCACAGCGAGCAGTCACCTGCCGAGCATGACCCCGGGCTGCACGGAGTGCAGCTCTGGCTCGCGCTGCCCGGCACCGACCGGGACGTGGCGCCGGCTTTTGAGCACCACAGCCAGCTGCCAGCGCTGGGCATCGGCGGGTTCGAGGTCACCGTCTTCGCCGGATCGGACCCCCGACGACATCATCGAGGCGGCCCGGGCCTGGTCTGATGGCCAGCGTTTCGGGGAGGTCCCCGGGTACCAGGGGGCGCCACTCGCGGCCCCGCGGCTCGATCCGGTGCGCTTGATCCACCGGACCTGACCCGGCTTCCCCGGATCCTGGCCGGCCGCTCGCCGGGCTTTCATCCGCCGGCTTCCCCGGTCCCTGGCCGGGTGGAGGCTGTGCCCCGTTTCATGCGTATACCGTGCCCGCTGGCACCTACCCATAACACTTCTAGACCATTAACCGGGCATCTCCTGATGTAGCCGAGAAACATGGAAATTGCTGTCATCCGATGAATGGAATTCAAACAACAGGTGATCAATGACTTGTACCAGCCCGGAAAAGTCTGGTACCGTCCCGTGCAAACATCGCCGTGTCGCAAGAGGAGTCGCACCGATTGGCCCGGCGGCAGAAAGTGGACATACTGATAATTAGGGAAAATTATCGCATGTGCGCAGATTCCGTTCGCACGACATCCGCATGCTACCTGGCCATACTTGCCCCGATCGACCGTGTAACAGGCTCGCTCCCCGCTCACCGTTCCACGGTCTCACCACTAATGGGGAG
Organism: Actinomycetota bacterium; assembly: GCA_003541285.1. Classification (GTDB taxonomy): domain Bacteria; phylum Actinomycetota; class Actinomycetes; order Streptosporangiales; family Streptosporangiaceae; genus UBA9676. Next base: position 3,422 of record DPMS01000762.1, on the reverse strand, counting down.
CCGTTCATAGCTGACTGAAGCTGTGATTGGCGGACCTGCTATTCGCGCGCCATGTCCTGGCATTTTGTGACGCCTATCGGACAACTGCAGGTGCTCAATAACGCCACATATAAACCTTCTGCCCGTAAGCCCGGCAACTGTGCCGGGAACGGCGGATAACTCTGCCTTGGGGGGACTAACTTCATGCGCACCGACCCGGCCTCGACCACCGACGAGGCCAGCCCTGACCCCGGAGCATGGCGGCGGGCGGAAGCCGGCGCTCGCGCAACGAACGTCGGCCGCAACGTTCTCATCAACCTCAACGCCGTCATGCTCAGCGGCCCACCGCAGGTAACGGTGATCGTCCCCACGCGGACAGCGGAGAACCGCCTCGGGCGGGTGCTTGACCAACTCGGGCCCATGGTCGCGCGACTCGGAGCCGAGATCATCTTCGTCGTCGACGGCCACAACGGCAGTTTCGACAGCCTGGTGACCACCGCCCGTACCTGCCCCGTCCCGGTCCGGGCACTCTGCCGCCGCCGTGGTCCACACCGGGGTGACCGCAGCAGCGCCGTCATCGAGGGCGCCCGGCACGCACGCGGCGCCTGGGTGCTGGTGCTCAACGCGGGCGCACAGCATCCGCCGGCGGTGGCAGCAGTGCTGGCCGAGGTGGCAATGCGGCACGATGCCGACATCGTCGTCGGGACACGGTACGCGGACACGCGATCGCCTCAGGACTGGCCCGGCTGGACCGGCCGCCTGGCGGCAGCGACCGCCACCCGCATAGCCAAAGGCGCGTTCCCGCGGCGGCTGGCGATGGTGACCGACCCCCTGAGCGGGCTGTTCGCGTTCCGCTCCGCCGCGGTGGACCTTGACCGGCTCAACCCGCGCGCGTTCCGGGTCCTGCTGGAAATCCTGGTGCGGCATCCGGCGGCCCGGGTGGCGGAGGTCGCTTACCCGGTCTCGCCGCATCGTGCCGGGGAACGCCGGCCGCTGCGGGCAGGCGCGCGTTTTATGCTGCACTCCGGCCGGCTCCGCGTCTCGCGGCTGGCCAGCCAGTTGCGGGAGCGCCCGCCGACCAGGGATGGGCGCGTCGGCCAGACGCTGCGTTTCCTGGCCTTCGGCATGGTGGGGGTCAGCGGTCTCGCCGTGAACACGGCAGCGTTGTGGTTCTTCTACCACACGCTGGGCTGGAACCATCTGATCGGCGCCTCACTCGCCACCCAGGCCTCCACGACGTGGAACTTCGTGCTGGTGGACAGCGTGATCTACCGCAAGCGGGCACATGGCACCCGGCGGCGCCGGGCGGTCAGCTTCTTCGCCATGAACAACCTCCTGCTGCTGGCCCGGCTGCCCGTCCTCCAGCTGCTTGTGGTGTGGGGCACCGATGTGCTCGCGGCGAACGCGATCACGCTGGTGCTCCTGTTCCTGGTCCGCTTCATCGTCAGCGACCGGGCCATCTTCGGCTCGGAGGCCCAGGACCGGGTCCGTGATCCCGTCCGCATCCTCATCGATGCCCGGGCAGCCGAGGGACCGGGGGCTGCCAGGCACGCGGCCCCGCTCCCGTCCCGCAGGCGGTCGCGCTACCTGCCCTACCGTTACGACATCGCGGGCGTGGCGACGATCGGCTCGCAGATCATGCTGCCGGAGATGGAATTCTTCCGGGCGCAGTGGGTGCCCGACCGTGAGGTCGACATCGCGATCCGGGTCGGGGACGTCGGCGGCCGGGCTCCCCGCAAGCGGGCGGCCATGACCGAGTACACCGCCCCGGCAGCCATCAGATACGAAGAGCATCTCGGGCGGATCGGCGCCAACTTCCGCGTCTACCTCGATGACCCGATCTCCGTCGAGGTTGGGCCGCTGCTGGCCCGGTCCAGCCATGTCGTGTACACCAACATCGTCGAGCCGCTGCTGCGGTTCGTGATGGTGTCCAGGGACCGCATGCTGCTGCATTCGGCCTGCGTGGAACTTGGCGGCACCGGTGTGATGCTGTCCGCCCTGACCGATACCGGCAAGACCGGGACTGTGCTGCGGCTGCTGCGCGAGCACGGCGGCCGGTTCCTGTCCGATGACATGACGGTGATCGACTCGCACGGCAGCGCGTTCTGCTTCCCCAAGCCACTCACCATCAGCGCCCACACGCTGCGCGCGGTCCGCGCCAACGACCTGACCAGGTCCGAATGGCGGCGGCTGCAGTTCCAGAGCCGGCTGCATTCCAAGGGGGGCCGCTCCCTCGGCATCGCCCTGTCCCGGTTCAACCTGCCGATCATGGGGATCAATGCCATCACCCAGATCATGGTCCCCCCGCCCAAATACAGCGTCGACCGGCTCGTGCCGTGCGAAATGGCCAGTTCCACCCACGTCAGCGAGTTGTTCATCATCGAGCGCGGAAAGCCCCGCCTGACCGTCCTCGACCACGGGGCAGCCCTCGGACAGCTGATCGTCAACACCGACGACGCCTACGGCTTCCCGCCCTTCCGCTACCTCGCACCCGCCATCAGTATCGGTGGCCACGACTACCAGGCCCTGCGCCGGGCCGAACGTGACATCCTGGCGAGCTTCCTGTCCCATCTGCGCATCCGCACCCTCGCCTCGGACACCTTCAGCTGGGCGGATGACATCCCCCACCTGATCTCCCCCCACGCCGGGGCACGGGCCGGCTTGTGGGACTCCGGACAGCCGGACGGATATCCCCGCGCCGATGCGTGGCCGCGCTGGGATGACGGCCTGGCCTATGGGAGTGCCGGATGAACGCCCACCGCGACCTCACGACCGCGGCCCCGGCCCCCACCCAGCCCATGGCCACTGTGGACGGCGGATCATCCGCGACGGCGGTCGGCCTGAAAGACAGGGCGATCGCGGCGGATCCGTCCCCGGCCCGCCGGCCATCGGCCTCCCGGGCATCGATGATGGTCCTGGCCGCCACGGCGGTGGCGGTCCTGGCGGCTGTGCTCCGCCTGTGGAACCTCAACGCACTGGGGTTCAACAGCGATGAAGCCGTCTACGTCGGCCAGGCCGCCGCGATCGCCGGCGACCCCGCCCTGCGCGGGCTGTTCCCGGTCTTCCGTGCCCACCCGCTGCTGTTCCAGATGGCTATCTCGCTGATCTACCGGGTCCAGGTCAGCGATCTGGCGCCCCGCCTGCTGGCGGTGGCGTTCGGCCTGGGGACCGTCCTGGCCGGGTACGCGGCAGCCGCCCGTATCTACGGCCGGCGGGCGGGCATGGTGGCGGCCCTGCTGCTGGCGGCCATGCCCTACCTGGTGGTCGTCAACCGGCAGGCACTGCTGGACGGGCCGATGACCTTCTTCTCCGTGATCGCCCTGTGGCTGCTGGCCAGATTCGCCGCCGAAGGCAGGCGGCGGATGCTGTACGCGGCCGGCGCCGCGCTCGGCCTGGCGTTCATCTCGAAGGAAACCTCGGTGGTGCTGATCCCGGCCGCCTAC
>DPMS01000814.1 GCA_003541285.1 Actinomycetota bacterium | reverse complement strand
GCCGGCCACCTCGATGATCGAGGTGTCGGCTCTGGTTGACCCGCGGATGCTGATCGAGGTCGAGGCGGACGCGTACAGACCAGGCGCAGGAGCCTGATCGCCGCCCGGGCACGGCCCGGCTGACAGGGACTGGTGGGCGGCGAGGAACGGGAGGGGCGATGACTGTCGCGGTGCGGGTGATCCCGTGCCTGGACGTGGACGCCGGGCGGGTGGTCAAAGGCGTCAACTTCCGGGAGTTGCGTGATGCCGGTGACCCGGTGGAACTGGCCGCCGCCTACGACGCCGAGGGCGCGGACGAGCTGGTGTTCCTGGACATCACCGCGTCCAGCGGCGGCCGGGAGACCATGTACGAGGTGGTGCGCCGCACGGCCGAGCAGGTGTTCATCCCGCTGACGGTCGGTGGCGGGGTGCGCAGTGTGGGCGACGTGGACCGGCTGCTGCGGGCCGGAGCGGACAAGGTGTCGCTGAACACTGCGGCCATCGCCCGGCCGGAACTGCTGGCCGAGGCGGCGCACCGGTTCGGCTCCCAGTGTGTGGTGCTGTCGGTGGACGCCCGCCGGGCGCGGCAGGCCGGCTCTGGCGGCCCGCCGGGGGTTCAGCGGAGCCAGCCACCCGGGCCGGCCGGGGCTGGCAGCGGGTTCGAGGTGACCACCCATGGCGGTACCCGGGGTACCGGCATCGACGCGGTCGAGTGGGCCGCCCGCGCGGTGGACCTCGGTGTCGGCGAGATCCTGCTCAACTCGATGGACGCCGACGGCACGAAAGCGGGATTCGACCTCGAGCTGATCCGCGTGGTGCGGGCCGCGGTGACCGTCCCGGTCATCGCCAGTGGCGGGGCGGGCGAACTGGCCCACTTCCCGCCCGCGGTGCAGGCGGGCGCCGATGCCGTCCTCGCCGCCAGCGTGTTCCACTTCGGCGAACTGCGGATCGCCGAGGTGAAGAACGTCCTGCGCGCCGCCGGGTACGCGGTACGGGAAGCCGCCCCGTCGCACTGACCGGGCGGCGGGGACGGCCTCAGACGGCAGCCATCGCCGCCCCGACCAGGCCGGCGTCATTGTGCATCGCGGCCGGCGCGATCCGGGCCCGCAGGCTGGTCAGCAACGGGACGAACTTGTCCGCCTTGCGGCTGATCCCGCCCCCGATGATGATCAGTTCCGGGGCGATCAGGGCCTCCAGCCGGTCCAGGTACTCATCGACCCGGCCGGCCCACGTGCCCCAGCTGAGGTCGTGCAATTCCCGGGCGTGCTCGGAGGCGCGCTTCTCGGCGTCCCTGCCGCGGATCTCGATGTGACCGAATTCGGTGTTGGGCACCAGCACGCCATCGGTGAACAGGGCGCTGCCGATCCCGGTGCCGAAGGTCAGCATGAGCACCGTTCCTGCCATGCCAGCGCCGGCCCCCCATTTCATCTCGGCCAGGCCCGCGGCGTCGGCGTCGTTGAGCACGCTCACCCCGAGCCCGGTCGCCTTGGTGAACAGGGCGCGCGCGTCCATCCCGATCCAGCCCGGATCGAGATTGGCCGCGGTATGGGTCACCCCGCCGATCACGACTCCGGGGAAAGTGATGCCGGCCGGCCCGGACCACCCCAGGTCGCGCACCAGGTCAGCCACAACATCCGCGATCGCTCCCGGCAGCGCCGGGTGCGGTGTGGGCACCTTGACCCGGGGCCTGGTGAGGGTGCCGGTGGCGACATCCACCGGCGCGGCCTTGATCCCCGTACCCCCGATATCGATGCCGAGCACGTCCACCCCGGCCCTCCGTTCGGTCGCATCGCCTTTGCTGGCCGCCGGTTTCCACCACCTTGACCCTCCCATAGCAGGCCAGCCCCGGCCAGTGATCTCCTGGTGCCAGGCCACGCGGATACCGGGCGCTGCCGGAGGTTGCACCGGCGGGCAGCCGCCGTTCACTCCTGCGTCACCAGCGCCCGGTTGACTTCTCCGGTACCGCTCAGGGAAGGCTGGGACCATGGACCGGGTCCGCGACTTCGGCCTGATCTGGGTGCGCCCTGGCCGGATGGCTTGTGAAGCGTTCCGGGTGGCCCAGGGAATGCTTGATGACGCCAGCCCACCGCTGTCTGTCACCCACCCGGCATCCGGGTACCGGGCGCCCTAACCTAACGGTGCCAGCGTGCCAGCTTGCTGACGTCGGCCTTGCTGCCTTCGAAACGGACCCGGGCGGCCGAGGTCCGGCCCAGTGCCCAGAGCGTCAGCTCAGCCGGGGAGCCGATCACCGTGACCACCGGCGTTTTCGCCTTGGCGGTGATCCGCACCCGCTGATGGCCGTGGTTGGCGGGCAGATCGTCCCGCACGAGTTCCACCCCGACCGGCGCCTTGCGCAGCACAAACCGCGCGCTCCGCAGCCGCTGCCACAGCTGCTCGGTCATCTCCACGGCCAGGTCACGGGGCTCCCAGCTATCCGCGGCGCGGCGCACATCCTCGTGGTGCACGAAGAACTCGACCAGGTTGGCGCGTTCGTCCACGCCCGGGATCCGGAACACCGACAGGCTGGGCGGGCCGTTGCGGAATTCGTCCACCAGCTTCGGGTAGGGCGTCCGGGCGATGAGCCCGCGCTGTACCCGCTGGGTGTAGCCGGCCAGCGGGCCGCCCATCACCCCGGCCGCCGCGTCCGGCCGCCGCTCCCGGAGCACGAGATGAGCTGCCAGGTCTACCGTCCGCCAGCCCTCGCACAAGGTCGGCGCCCCGGGACCGGTCTCATCCAGCAGTGCGCACAAAGCGGCGCGCTCGCCGCGGGCGTAGCTCACCCCGAGATGGTATGCCCTGCCGGTCATTCCTGCCGGCCCTCCTGCCGCCCGGCCTCACGATCGGCCAGGTCTTCATAAGAT
>DPMS01000454.1 GCA_003541285.1 Actinomycetota bacterium | reverse complement strand
GCTGATGGCCGGGCTCGCGATCGCCCCGCAGGGTGTGGTCGGTTTCACCGCCGGGATGTTCGGGGCCCGGCTCAGTTCCCGGCTCGGCCTGCGGCGGATGCTGGTGCTCACCAACCTGGCTGCCACGGTCGGGTTCCTGGTTCTCACCCAGTTGCCAGCCACTGGCCGCTACAGCCCGCTGCTGGCTGCTGTGATGTTCATCGGCTTCGGCAGCGCCGGTACGGCGTTCGGGGCATTGGTCAGCGCCAGCAGGGGGGTAGCCGACCAGGACCAGGGCGTGGTCGGCGGGGTTATCAACACCGGCCGCCAGATCGGCGCCGCGGTCGGCGCCGCGANNCTGGCCACGGTGGTGGCCTGGCGTACCCGGATCGCGGCCGTGCCTTCGGGGGCAGGCCGGAAGTCGCCCGGCAGGTGATCCGGCGGCCTGGGCGGGCAGGGATCTACCGGCGGTTGGTGCACACACCCGCCGCCCGCTGAACATCCCACAGGCGGCCGGGCCAGTGACGGTCCGGCACCGATGCAGAGAGGTATCGGTCAATGACCCTCCCCGGAGAAAATCCCACGGCGCAACGGCCCCGCGTGGCCGTGCTGGGCATCGGCACGATGGGCGCGGGCATGGCACGGAGCCTGCTCCGGGCCGGGCTGCAGGTCGATGTGTGGAACCGGACGCCCGCGCCTGCCACCATCCTGGGCGGGATGGGCGCGGTGGTGCACAGGTATGCGGCCGACGCGGTCGCGTCCGCCGATGTGGTGGTGACCATGCTCGCGGACGCGGCCGCGGTCCGGTCAGTAGCGCTGGAACAGGGTGTGCTCACCGCGATGCGGCCTGGTGCGGTCTGGGCACAGATGAGCACCATCGGGGTGGCGGCCACCGAGGAACTGGCGGGCACGGTCACCGCCCAGCGTCCCGACGTCCACTTCGTGGACGCGCCTGTCTCCGGCAGCCGGACCCCTGCCGAGGCGGGGGAACTGGTCATCTTCGCTTCCGGCCCCGACCGGGCGAAGACGGCGCTGGAGCCGGTGTTCGGTGCGATCGGGCAGTCGACCCGATGGCTGGGGAAAGCCGGTGCGGGCACCCGGCTCAAGCTGGTGACCAACACGTGGCTCGTCTTCCTGATCGAGGGAGCGGCCGAGGTGCTGGCCCTCGCCGATGCGCTCGGCGTGGAACGCGCCGCCGTACTCGACCTGCTCGGCACCGGGCGGATGTCGTCGCCGGTCGCAGCTGGCAAGGCGCGCAAGATGGACTCCGGCGACGACTCGCCCGACTTCTCGCTCCAGTGGGCGCTCAAGGACATCGGCCTGGCCCTCGATGCCGCACCCGGCCAGGGCCTGACCGGGCTGGAAGCCGTCCGTGACCGCTGGCAGCACCTGGTCGAACAGGGCCTGGGAGGGCTTGACACCAGCGCTGCCCGGCACGGGTTCGGCAAGGCCGCCACGACGCCTCGTTAAGGGTGGGATTCTGCTGTTAGCGCAGGGTTAACCCTGGCCTGCCGCATTCGCGAACTCGCGAGCGTTGTTTACGCTGGATGGGTGTCACAGCGAGACGTGGGGCAGGAGCAGGCGTATGTGTCCATGCTCTACGACCATCTGGACGGCCTGCGGGACCGGGCCTCAGGCCGCCTTGCCCAGACGCTGAGACAGACCGGGGGGACCCCCCAGGCCCGCACCGAACGTGACGTCAACGCGGTCATGTACTCGCAGCGGCTGGCCCAGCTGGACGCGGCTGAGAACGGGCTGTGCTTCGGGCGGATCGACTTCCATGAGGGCGAGCCCCGCTACATCGGGCGGATGGGGATCCGCGACGAGGCCGACGACTACGAGCCGCTGCTGCTGGACTGGCGCGCACCGGCGGCCCGGCCGTTCTACCTGGCCACCCCGGTCTCGCCGGAAGGGGTCCGGCGGCGGCGCCACATCAAGACGCTGCGCCGGGAGGTCATCCGCCTCGACGACGAGGTGCTCGACCTCACCGCCGCCGGGCGGGACGGCCTGGCGGACGGGCTGACCGGGGAGGCCGCGCTGCTGGCCGCGCTGAACGCCAGCCGTACCGGCCAGATGAGCGACATCGTCGAGACCATCCAGGTCGAGCAGGACTGGATCATCCGTTCCCCGCACAAGGGCGTGCTGGTGGTGCAGGGAGGCCCGGGCACCGGCAAGACCGCGGTGGCGCTGCACCGGGCCGCGTTCCTCCTCTACACCCACCGTGAGCAACTGGCCCGCCGGGTGGTGCTGGTCATCGGCCCCAACCCGACGTTCCTGCGCTATGTCGGCCAGGTGCTGCCCTCGCTCGGCGAGACCTCGGTCCTGATGTCCACCATCGCCGACCTGTACCCGGGGGTCACCGCGCGCCGGGAAGAGCCGGTCGCCGCCGCCCAGGTCAAGGGGCGGGCCGGCATGGCCGATGTGATAGCCGCTGCGGTGCGGGAGCGGCAGGCAGGCGCGTGTTCCGGGCTGGAGGTCAGCCACGAACGGGATGTTCTGCGGCTGGACAGGCGCACGTGCGCGCGGATCCGGGACCGGGTCCGGCGCTCCCGGCTGCCGCACAACCAGGCCAGACCGGTCGCGCACCGGCTGCTCATCGACGCCCTGGTGCGCCGGGTCGCGGGGCGGATCGGGTTCGACGTGCTGGGCGGGCGCAACCTGCTCAGCGACGAAGACCTGGCCGACATCCGCGGGGAACTGCGGGAGAGCCCGCAGGTGAGGGCCGCGCTGGAGGCGTTCTGGCCGTCGCTGACGCCGCATGGGCTGCTTGCTGAGCTGTTCAGCTCGCCGGAACGGCTGGCCTCCGCCGGGGCCGGGCTGCTCACGCCGGAGGAGTGTTCGCTGCTGGCTCGTGAGCCCGGCGGCGGGTGGACACCGGCGGACGTGCCCCTGCTCGACGAGGCCGCCGAACTGCTCGGCGAGGACGACCGGGCGGCCCGCGCCCGGGGCGAGCGGGAACGGCGGCGCCGGATCGCCTATGCGCGCGGGGTGCTGGACCTCGCCTACGGGTCGCGGTCGGTCGACCTGAATCCGGAGGAGGAGGCCGAGATCCTCTCGGCCTACGACATCCTGGACGCCGAACGGCTGGCCGAACGCTACGAGGAAGACGATGACCGGACTGCCGTGGAGCGGGCGGAAGCCGACCGGACCTGGGCGTTCGGCCACATCGTGATCGACGAGGCGCAGGAGCTGTCGACGATGGCGTGGCGGATGCTCATACGGCGCTGCCCCACCAAGTCGATGACGGTCGTCGGGGACATGGCGCAGGCGAGCGACCTGGCCGGGGGCTCATCCTGGCAGCAGGTGCTCGAGCCGCATCTGGGCGACCGGTGGCGGCTGGAGCGGCTGACGATCAACTACCGCACCCCCGCCGAAATCGCCGACCTCGCCAGCGATGTGCTGGCCGAGATCGACCCCGAACTGCATCCCCCGCGCCCGGTCCGGGAAACCGGTATCCAGCCGTGGCTGCGGCAGGCGCGGGCGGGGGAACTGGGCAGCGTGCTGGGCGTGACCGCCGCCGCCGAGTCCGAGCGGATCGGTGCGGGCAGGCTGGCCGTGATCGTGCCCGGCTCCCGGCTGGAAGAACTGGCCCAGGCGGTCGCCGACATGGTGCCCGATGTGGTGAGCGCGGACGACCCGGACCTGGACCGCCCAGTCGTCGTGCTGAGCGTGAGCCAGGCCAAGGGCCTGGAGTTCGACGCGGTCATCGTCGCCGATCCCGGGCGGATCCTGGCCGACTCACCCCACGGGCTGAACGATCTGTACGTGGCGATCACCCGTGCCACCCAGCGGCTCGGCGTGGTGTGTGAAGGCGACCTGCCCGAGGTACTGGCCCGCCTGCGCAAGATGCAGGGCGCCGAGCCGGGCTGACGGTCTCAGCCCTCCGCCGCCCACTTCTCCCGGAACCGCTCAATCAACGCCTCAGCATCAGCCTCACTGATCGCGACCAGGTCTGTCCCCATCTCCTCGCCGCGTTCCCACTCATAGATCGCGGAGTCGCGCATCCAGGTCAGGTCCCGGCGAAGGGTTTCGTCTAGCCGACCTTCGGGCGTCAGCGTTCGCCGTGCGAGCCCGGATGGGTGGTCTGCACTATCGCCGCTCCGAACCATCGCGAAGTACTTGACTTCGTTCACCACACTCGCTACCTGCCTTCCTTCTTGTAGGCGGGAATGTCCAGGGCACCTGGGGGAATTCTTACCGCTGCGGAAACCTCGCGCTGGTAAGCGCGCAGGCGCTCTTTCTCCTCGATTGGTGTAGTCAACGCGTTAATCTTTTCGTAAGCCTTATGAGTTACCTGTTTGGCGTCCCAGCTTTCTTGGGTATGGAACTGTATTTCGAACCTTAGGCCTGATGCGGGATCGCCCCACTGGCTGTTTACGCCTTTGTACTCATCTCCGTGCCATCCTGGCTTAGTTTCGATCCGCTCATATCCGGCGTCACTGATCTTGCTGTGGGCCAGATCAACGCTCTCCGTATAGTGCTCGAAGTCAAAAATAAACGTGTATCTAATTCCATCATGAATGCCGTCGGCCAGTTCCTTAGGATCCGCCCCCGGAAAACGGGCGATCAGCGTGGCAAGTTTCTCTTTGAGGCGATCGGCAGTCTTGAGTGCGTACTCCTCAGTCTTGTCGACCAGGTGACCGTGATCGAGTTGGGCTTCGATCCGGCGCATGGCCGGCGTTAGGCCCCGGTCCCCATAGTTGCCTTCCGCGTCGCGTCCCTCCGCTGTCGAGCACCGGTCAACCAGTGTTTCCGCGGTGCGGGAAGCTTCGGGGGGAAGTTCGCGGCCGTTCCACTTCCACGATCCGTCAGGGCCGATCACGGGCTTGTCCTCAGTCGGTAATTCCTGATCGGGTTTACCTTCGGGACCCTGGGCTTGATCCTCTGTGGGAGTGTCGGACGTGGCCGGACCTTGGCTACTTTCAGGGCCGTTGGGTGCGACAAGGTCGTAGTCGGGGTCGCCGGGGATGGGGTAGTCGTCGGCGAAGGGGTTGGGGACTGGGGGTTTGCGGGTGTGGTCGGCGTTGTAGGGGGAGG
>DPMS01000763.1 GCA_003541285.1 Actinomycetota bacterium | reverse complement strand
CGTTTGTCCCGAATGCGGAGGTCGACGACCTGGCCTGGCTCCCGCTGACGGCTGCCCGGGACCGGCTTTCCTATGAATATGACGCGCGCGTGCTCGACGAGTTCGCCTCCGGCCCGGCCACCACCAGCGCGCTCATCCTGGTGCGGCACACCTCGGCACGGGGCAAGAAAGCCTGGTACGACGCTGGGCAGCCCGATGACCTCACCCGGCCGCTGACCCCCCGTGGCCAGGCCCAGGCCGAGCATCTGGCCGAACTCCTGTCCTGTTTCGGCCCGGCCCGGGTGATCAGTTCCGCGGCGCAGCGCTGCGTGGCGACGGTCGAGCCCTACGCCACGCTGGCCGGCACCAAGGTGGAGACCGAAACGGCTCTCGCGCTCGCCCCCGCCGAGCCGGACGGCTGGGCGGCCGCGACCCGGCAGCGGATCGCGGCGGCGTGGCAGCGGGCCCGCGCGCAGCGACTGATCGGCGATCTGGCTACGGCCGGCCGGCCGGCGGTGATCTGCGCTCACCGGGAGAACCTGCCGGCCCTGCTGGAATGGGCCTGCGAGCGACTGGGCACGCCGGTGCCGCACGGGCCGCCCCTGGCCAAGGGCTCATTCTGGGTCCTGCACGTGAGCGCGGGACGGCTCGTGTCGGCCGAGCAGCACCATCTGGGCAGCTGACTCGCTGGCTCGCGGACATGGCGGTGCCGCCCCGGCCAGATCGTGGCCGGGGCGGCACCAGCCGGCAGGTGTCAGTGCCGGTGAACGGTAGCGAAGTCGAAGGACGTGTTGTCACCCGGCGTCGAGTCGGTCGGGCTGACGATCGCCTTCGCCTTGAGCCGCTTCCCGACGGCTGCCGTGATCTTGACCTTCACCGTGATCGTGGTCGAACTGTGGGCGTCGATCTTGGCATTGCGGGCACAGAACGAGGAGTGCTTCTGCTTGTGGCACTGCCAGTACGTTCCCTTGCCGCCCTGCACCACCTTCACCCCGGAGGGCAGCAGCAGCGACACGTGGGTCTCCAGTGAGGTGTTGCTGCTGTTGGTGTTGGCGACCTCGATCTGGTACTTGCCGTTACGGTCGTGCCGGAAGGTCCCTTCATGCGACAGCAGGACGGCAAGGTCCGCGGCTGTCCCGCCGATAGTGAGCGAGAACGTCTTGGTCGCCGTTGCAGACGCGGCATCTGTGACCCGGACCGTGAACGTCTTGGTGCCGTTCGCGGTCGGCGTGCCACTGATGACGCCACCGGAACTCAGCGTCAGCCCGGCAGGCAGGCCGCCCGAGGCCAGCGACCAGGTGTATCCCGGTGTCCCGCCAGACGCTGTCAGGCTCGTGCTGTAGGAGTGGTTCTTCGTCCCACTGGGCAGCGGGCTGCTGGTCGTGATCGACAGCGCTGACGTAGTCGAGTAGGAGATCGTCACCGATGCGGCCGATGCCGTCGACCCGAGAGAGGTGCCCATACTGTCACCGCCACCGCCACCGCCGCCGGCGCCGATGTTGCCGCCGCCGTCATCGCCGCCGCCTCCGCCGCCGCCGCCGCCGAAGACGCCGCCTCCGCCGCCTCCGCCGTCGCTGCCGGCGCCGTTGCCATTGCCGCCGGCTCCGCCCTGGCCGAGGGAGCCGGCTGTGCCGGCTGAGCTGCCCGCGCCAGCGCCGGCACCACCGGCAGTACCGCCGGGGCTCGCGCCAGCGCCGCCTCCGCCGCCACCTGAGAGGGCGACGGTACAGTCACCGCCGGTGTCACCTGCGGCGGCCTGGCTCCCGCCGTTGCCGCCACCGCCAGCGAGGCAACTACCGTCGGTGCCCGCGCCGCCGCCACCGCCGGCTACCACGAGCCGGGACGTCAGCGTGCCCGGGTTCGCTCTTGAGATCGTCCGGACGTCGGAGGCGCCGCCTCCGCCGCCGCCGGTAACACCGCCGTTGCCCCCGCCGTTGAAGCCGCCCACAGCGCCGGAACCAGCACCGCCAACCTCGACGTACAGGGTCTGGCCCGGGAGAACCCCGAATGTGGAGAACACCGACGCGGCTAGCCCCCCGGTGTTGATGCCGCCATTGGTCGACTGGCCCGCGGCCCCGATCGCGGTGACGGTCACCGACGTCACCCCCGCCGGTACCAGCCAGGTCTGCTGGGCGCCTGTGTAGGTGAAGACGGCGGCCGGATCGTGATGGGCACGGTGGGTGAGTGCGGAGGTGCCAGCCTGTGCAGGCAGGCCACCCAGCACCAGAGCCGCGGCGCCGGCCACGACGGCGGCGGGCGCCGCTACGCGGGCCAGCCGGGCTGTGCTCATATTCATGGCCCCGGCCTTCTCCTTGATCCGTTTATTTCCTATTCGGTGCATATTTCTCATGTCGTGTAGCCCCCCATGCTTCCTTCCCCCGACAGGACGCCTGAGCCATGGCTCACAAATGCGAGTCCGGCATCGGAGCCTTATTACTCGAACCGCCACGAATAGGGCAGCACGGAACCATGTATCTCCAGATCAAAAGCTATGTTCCGGACATAATTAGTCAACTTGCCCCCGCTGCTGCGGCCACCCGGGACCAGCCTTCGGGTATTTCTTCTTAAAGCCGCAGAGTTCCAGCCGATTCGCTTTTGTAAAGCATAAAACACATCCGGCGGGACGGCTGGAACTGGGGTCGATTACCAGGCAGGTGGGCTGTAGGCGACTCAGCCGACAAAGTCCACGCTTAGCGGGCGGACCTTACCTGCCACCACTTTCCGCTACATTGGGCCCGGCGGAATCCCAGTCAAGGGTGGGGGGAAGCGCTCCTTCGAAGATCAGCAGCCACCGCTTGGTCTCCAGGCCGGTGCCGCCGCTGAAACCGCCCAGCCCGTCACTGGCCACCACGCGATGGCAGGGGACGATGATCGGGCAGGGGTTCGACCCCATGATCTGGCCGACCACCCGCGCCACTGGCGCCGTGCCGTCGTCCGCCAGCCCGGCACGGCGCGCCAGGGTGCCGTAGGTCACGGTCTCGCCGTAGCCAACCGACGACAACAGGACGGGAAGCACCTTCCGCTGGGCAGGGGAGGTGCCCGACCAGTCCACTGGCAGGTCGAAGGCGCGCCGCTGTCCGCCGAAGTACTCGGTGAGCTGGGCACATGCCCGGTTCACCTGGTGCTCCGCCTCATCCCGTCGCGCCTGCGCGCCGCCGGGACCGGGCTCCGCCGCCTTGGACAGCGGCACCACCCGGTTCGATCGGGCGGGTTCCTGATCCGGGCGGGCCGGTGGCGGGCCGAACCGTACCCTGGCCACCCCCACAGCGCTGCAGGCTACCGATATCCCCCCGACCGGAGACCCGAGCGTGCCCCAGGCGAGTTTGCTCATGGCCCCATTGTCGCCTGCGGTACCGACAACCGGATCCGGAGAGCGTTTCGACCTCTCACTGGCGCTCGCGATCAAGCTTGCCTGGCCCCCGGCAACGATGCTTCACGGCTGCGGCCCATGCTGACGTCGGGTTTGCCCGGAATATGAGTGCCGGATCGATGAAATGTCGCTCCGGAGTGTCCAGAGGGAGGGGGCTACTCCTCACCCTTCTCGATGAGCCGGGCGAGCGCCTTGCTGATCGGCACCGCGGTCAGATCCACCTGCCAGGGCCGGGCCCCGTGCGCGGCCAGGTCCGCCGTCACCGGCTCCGGGCCCGGGGGTTCCGGCGGCCGCCAGGCGAGCCTGCGCACCACGTCGGGCTGCAGGAGATTCTCGGCCGGCAGGCAGTGCTCGTCGGCGAGCGCGGCCACCACGGTGCGCACCGCCGCCAGCCGCCGTGCCGCCACCGGGTCCCGCTCCGCCCAGCGGTGCGCGGGCGGCGGTCCCTCCGGCAGCGGCGCGGCCGTGCCTGGCAGGCCCGGCTCACCCTCGGCGAGGGCCTGCTGGACTGCCCGCGACCACTCGGGAGCGTGCCTGCGCGCGCCCCGTCCCCGGAATCCCGCCAGCTCAATGAGGTCGCTCTTGGTACTGGGCAGCGCCCGCGCCGCCTCGACGATCGCCGAGTCCGGCAGGACCCGGCCGGGGGAGAGGTCGCGTCTGCGGGCGATCCGGTCGCGCTCCAGCCACAGTTCGCGCACCACCGCCAGCCCGCGCCGGCTGTGCACCTTGTGGATGCCCGAGGTGCGCCGCCAGGGATCGGGCCGCGGCGGCGGTGGCCCGGCCGTGAGCACCGCTTCGAACTCCTGCCGCGCCCACTCGGTCTTGCCCTGCTCCACCAGCTTCCCCGCCAGGGCATCGCGCAGTTCGACCAGGACTTCGACATCCAGGGCGGCGTAGCGGAGCCACTCGGTGGGCAGCGGCCGGGTGGACCAGTCCGCCGCCGCATGCCCCTTCTCCAGCGTCCACCCGAGGACGGTTTCGACCAGCACACCGAGCCCGACCCGGGGGAAGCCGAGCAGGCGGCCGGCCAGTTCGGTGTCGAACAGGTGCCGCGGCCGGTACCCGAGCTCGGCCAGGCAGGGCAGATCCTGCGAGGCAGCGTGCAGCACCACCTCGCAGCCGGCTAGTGCCGTGTCCAGCCCGGACAGGTCGGGGCAGGCGACCGGGTCGATGAGGACGGTGCCCGCGCCCTGGCGCCGCAGCTGGACAAGAAAAGCGCGGTGCCCGTAGCGGTAGCCCGACGCGCGTTCCGCATCCACGGCGACGGGTCCTTCACCTGCGCCCAGCGCGTCCGCGGCTGCGGCCAGCGCGTCCGCCGTCGTCACCAGGGGAGGGAGCCCGTCGCGGGGTTCTAGCAGCGGGACCGGCTGGACAGCCGCGGCCTCGCCGTTCCCGCCTGGCCCGTCAGCGGCCGGTGTGGGCATGTGCCCAGCCTGCCGGCGCACCTCCTGCCCCTGCCCACGCTGCTCGCTGCCGTCCTGCTCGGGCACGGGCCGCTCGCCCGCCGGTGCGGGCGTGGGCGGCCGGATGCCATCGGTCATGGACGGCGCCGCCGGGCCGGTGGGCGCAGAGCGGTCACTCCCGCCACCAGCGGTGGCAGGCCAGCGGCGGCGCACATCGCCCCGCACCAGGCGGCGAGGTGGCCATTCAGTCCCCCCTGCTCGGGATCAGGCAGCCCGGGTCCGGGCAGCCCCGGCTCGGCGGGCACGTGCTCATTGCCTGGCAGGCAGTTCATGCCCGCCAGGCCCACCGGCGACCAGGAAGCCCGCAGTTCGAAACCGGTCGTCTGCGGGTCCTGCCGTTTGGCGCCGAATCCTTCGGTGACCACCCGGGTCACGGTTCCGCTGGGCGCCTCGTACCCGGAGGTGCGGGCGTCGAGTGACTCGGTCAGCCAGGACCACGCGACCTCACCCAGCATGGGGTCGGCCGCGATCTCCGGTTCCAGGTCGGCGCGGATGTAGATGATCACCCGCAGCGGGCCGGGCCAGCCACGCTGGCCGGCTGGGTCATAGAGCAGGACAAACCTGCCGGAAGCGACTTCGGTCCCGCTCACCCGGACGGTCGCCGCGATCGCGGCCGCATACGGCGCCAGCGTCCGGGGGGCGGGCACGTCCTCGAAGGTCAGCTCCGGGCGGACCGCGCACACCTCTTCCTGCCCGGACCGCAGGCCGGCGACCGCAGCCGCGAACGCGGCGGCTGTCCCCTCACCCGCCGCCGTGACCCCGCCGACCTGCCGCATGATCCGAGCGTACGTCGTCGCAGCTCGCTTCACGCCACACGGCCGGGCAGGCCCGCCATCAATTCTGGTTCAGCGTGGTAGAGCACGAAACCTGCGAGCAGGGCAGCGCCACATCCCGTACAGGCCCATTCGGGGCATTCACCGTCAGGCGCATCGGGGCAACTGCCCGGCACCTCGTGGTGCTGCTCGAACAACCGGTCGCCGCCGCACTCACTGCACGGGCGGAACGCCTGGCTCATACCAGTGACCTCCTTTACCGTCGGTCATGCCGCGGCAGGGGTCCCTGGGAGCACCGCTGCGGCGCCCGACTGCCCTCGATGGTCGCACGCTGCGCGGCGCTGGCCGTGGATCTCAGCCGGCGTGTCCGCAGTCTGTGAGATGATCACGAGCGTGACGGCCCCGGAGGAGTCCCCATTCCTGCGTGCCTGCCGCCGGCAGTCGGTACCGCACACCCCGGTCTGGTTCATGCGCCAGGCAGGCAGGTCCCTGCCCGAATACCGGGCAGCGCGGAAACGCAAGACGATGCTGGCCGCGTGCACCTCGGCCGACCTCATCACCGAGATCACCCTGCAGCCACTGCGCCGCTACCACGTTGACGCTGCCATCTTCTTCAGCGACATCGTGGTCCCGCTCAAGGCGGTGGGCCTGGACGTCGACATCAAGGCCGGGGTCGGGCCGGTGTTCGGCCGGCCCTTCCGGGGCGAGGGTGACGTGGCCAGGATGCGTGACCTCGACCCGACCGACGTGCCCTACGTGACGAAAGCCATCGGCTCCCTGGTCGCAGAACTGGGTGCCACCCCGCTGATCGGCTTCGCCGGCGGGCCGTTCACGCTCGCCTCCTACCTGGTGGAAGGCGGGCCGTCGAAAAACCAGGAGCGGACCAAGGCGCTCATGTACGGGCAGCCGAAGCTCTGGCACGCCCTGCTGTCGAAGCTCACCGACATCACGATCTCGTTCCTGCGGGTCCAGGTCGCAGCCGGCGCCTCCGCGGTGCAGTTGTTCGATTCCTGGGCCGGCACCCTCAGCCCGGACGACTACCGGGCGGCCGTATTCCCCCACAGCAAACGGGTCTTCGACGCGCTGGCGGAGACCGGTGTGCCCCGGATCCACTTCGGCGTCGGCACCGGCGAACTGCTGGGCCTGATGGGCGATGCAGGGGCCGACGTGGTCGGTGTGGACTGGCGGGTCAGCCTGGACGAGGCGGCGCGCCGGGTGGACATCGGCAAGGCGCTGCAGGGCAACCTGGACCCGGCTGTGCTGCTGACGCCGTGGGAGGTCGTCGAGCGGCGCGCCAGGGATGTCCTGGCCCGCGGCCGCACCGCGGAAGGCCACATCTTCAATCTCGGGCACGGGGTCCTGCCCGAAACCGACCCCGACGTGCTGGCCCGCCTCACCGACTACGTGCACGAGGAGTCGGCGCGCGGGCCAGCATGACCGGCGGGCCGCCTACTCGGCCGGGCTCGGGCCGGCCGGCCTGCGCCGGGCCAGCCAGCGCCGGCCGCGGAAAGCCAGGAAGACCAGCACGATCACGAAGATGCCGAACGGCAGTACCGCGCCGATCGCCGTCAGCAGCCATGACGTCACCTGGCGCAGGGCATGCCAGCCTGCGGCGAGGCCGCCGGTGAATCCGCCGGCCAGCTTCACCGGGTGGGGGGCCGGCGGCGGCTGCTTGCTGACCAGCAGGACCGATACCGTCCCGTAGGTGGTCTCGTGTGTGAGCGCACGCTGCTGGGACAGCAGCGCTTCCAGGTCCGCCTGCTCGGTGTTGATCTGGTCCTGGACCATGAGCAGGCTGCTGACCGAGCCGGCCCGGGCCAGCAGACGGCGCAACTGCGCGATCGCGGCCTGGGCCGAGGCCACCCGGCTGCTGACGTCCGCAACCGTCAGCGTGACGTCCTGCGCCCGCTGGGACTGGGAGATCCTGGTACCCAGGCCCGAGGCCAGCACCGCGAGCGTGGACTGGTAGGCGGCCACCGGGATCTTCAGCTGGATCCGGACCGTGGAGCGGGCCGGGTGGGCGTGGTCCAGCAGGGTGACCTCGCTGGCGACATAGCCGCCGGCCGCGGTGGCCAGTTGCGCGGCGTGGGCCGCCGCGGCGCGGATGTCCGCGGCCCGCACCGTGAGGCTGGCGGTGTAGATGATGGACTGGCCCGCGGGGGCGGGCAGCGTGGTCAGGCTGGACTGCCCGGAGACGGCTCCCGCCCTGGGCGCGGCGGCGGGGGCGGCCATCCGCGCGGCCGAATGTGCCACGCCGGAGGCGGTGGAGGCAGCGGGGGAGCCGCTTGAGCAGGCGGCCAGCAGGAAGCAGGCGCTGGCAATGAGCGCTGGGCCGCCGATGACCGCCTGGCGGCGGATGGTGCGGCGAGAAGGGGAATGGGCGTGCATGAGCGCTGTCATGGCGATCTGACGCCCTGGGGGGTGGGCAGGTTCCGCGGCGGCGGTTACGGCTTGGCATCACCGGGTGAGTTGCCGTTGGCCACCAGCTCGCGGCGCATGCAGACG
>DPMS01000012.1 GCA_003541285.1 Actinomycetota bacterium | reverse complement strand
CGGTTCGAGACCAACTAGTTTGAGATAGTCGAGCGGCTTGACGACCTGTTGGCGACTCCGGAGCCAACGGAGGCCCACGCTGACAGTCTTCGCCAGAACTTCCCCCACAGCGAGGCAGTGGCGCATCATTTCTTTAGTCACGCTTCCGCAGCCTGGGTCGACCCGTTGCACAGGGCAGGCTTCTTCACCGAGCCGCCGCCAGCAGAGGTCGACGAGGATGCCGACACGGTGCAGTTCCCGCCTTGGTCGGCGTCACAGTTCCTAGCTCGTGTTGCCACGCAGGCGCCGGGCACGGTTGTTCAGGCTGTGCTGGCAATGCCGGGCACGGACAACAGCCGGGTCAATCATGACGTGGTCGAGATCGCCGCCGCAGTTCCCGCCGCTTACAGCGCACAGTTGGTACCAAAGATCGTCGAAGGGCTGGGTAGCCGTTTTGGTGTTCTGATCCCGCAAAGGGCAGGTTTCCTGTTGGTCCACCTCTGCCGTGGCGGGCGCGTCGAGCAGGCCATGGACCTCGCGGCCGCGCTGCTCAAAGGACTGCAGGTCGGATACAGACCGTCGGCAAGCGTCCACGGCTACGCGTACGGGGTGGTTCTGCGTGAGCACGTGCCCGAACTGGTCGCAATTGCCGGTCCGCCGACGCTCGCGTTGCTGTCAGCGGCGTTGGATGGGGTTCTCCGCACCGACACAGGGCGACGCCCCGGAGCGCCTGAGCAGGACGGCTCGCCGCTGTGGCGACCCAACATCGAGGGCTATGAGCGCCGATCCGAATCGGACTTGCGTCACGCGCTCGTCGATGCCATCCGCGACGCAGCGTCCAGCATTGTCGAGTCTGACCCGAATAGGATTGCCGACATCGTTGCCGTACTGGAGTCACACAGTTGGCTGATCTTCCGGCGGCTCGCGTTGAACTTGCTGTCCCTGTACGCCGGCCAAGCATGCGATCTGGTGGCGGCGCGCCTGACAGACGCGGCGGCGAGCACCGACTGGGGCCTGGAACGGGAGTATCTGCTACTCGCCCGCAACGGCACCGTCTGCCTTGACGCAGCCCATCTGCGGCGGCTGCTCACACTCATCGACAGGGGACCCCCGCCCACGGCAAGTCCGGCAGGGACCGGATCGGAGGTCCCGGATCCGTTGGCGCGAGAACGCATCGCGCGGTGGCAGCGAAACCGGCTCGCAGCGGTGCAGAAAGTGCTTCCGCCGGAGTGGGACGCCCGTTACCAGGCACTAGTTGCCGAGTACGGCGAAGCGCCCGACCCGGCGGCCCTCGTACCCGAACCGTTTGCAGTCCGGTTGTCGGAGGAACCGGTCAGCGCAGGGGAACTGGCAGCCATGCCCACTGACACCCTTGTGCACTTCCTTCAAACATGGCAGCCGCCGACGACCGGCTGGCCGGTACTCAGTCCGGCTTCCATGCGCGGCGCGCTGAGTGCAGCAGTCCAGGGCGATGCCGAGCGTCGGTCAGCCGATGCTGCGTCGTTCATTGGGCTGCCCGCCGAGTACATCGGTGCGGTGATCAACGGCCTATGGCAGGCTTCCGCCAACGGCGCCAACCTCGACTGGGACGGTGTCGTCCGCTTGTCGGCGTGGATCAACCAGCAGGCCGAGGATGAACTGGCAAGCGGCACGGCANNCTTGGACATGCTCAGACTTCTGATGGCGGGGATGAACCCCGAGCCCAGTCCTATCTCCGCCGATCACGATGCCGAAATTTGGTCGATAATCGAGGCCAGCTGCCAGGATCCTGACCCCACCCGAGAGCGGGAAGCCGGGCGGGTAGCGGAGGATGATGCCCGATTCATGTCGCTCGCCCTCAGCGCGGTACGGGCTCAGGCGGTACGCGCCGCCATCACCTATGGGCTGCGGCTACACAGGCGATCAGCCGACGCCGATCTCACCCAGGTCCGTGCCCTGCTCGACCGACATCTCGATCAACAGCTCGAACTATCGTGCGCGGCCCGCTCCATCTACGGCGAGTTGTTTCCCAACATGGTATGGATGGATCCGGTCTGGGCTACCCGCCGCGTCGAATGGATCTTCCCAACGGATCCCGGCCAGCAGATGCTGCTCGACGCTGCGTGGGATGCATACCTGGTCGGCGGCCGCCGCACCGACGAAGCGTGGACGCTGCTGATCGACATCTACACCGTGATGGTCGAACGAATGGATCTTGCCACACAAGACCGCGCCCAGACCTTCCGAGCCAGCCAGCTGGGCAAGCATCTCGTCGGCCGGTTGTGGCACGGTCGGCTCGGCTTGGACAGCCACGGCGGGCTTGTGCGCCGGTTCTACGCCAAAGCGTCGCCGGAGGTGGCCACCGAGCTGATGTGGTGGGTCGGCGCTGGTCTCAGCAGCCTGGAGACACCGGACTCCGCCTTGACAGCCCGGCTGATGTCCTTCTGGGAGTTCCGCGTGGCTGCCGTCAAGAGCGGAGCCGATAGCCGCGAGTTGGCCGAGTTTGGCCGCTGGTTTGCATCCCGCCAATTCGACCCCAT
Organism: Actinomycetota bacterium; assembly: GCA_003541285.1. Taxonomy (GTDB): domain Bacteria; phylum Actinomycetota; class Actinomycetes; order Streptosporangiales; family Streptosporangiaceae; genus UBA9676. Next base: position 1,017 of record DPMS01000012.1, on the reverse strand, counting down.
CTGGTCGCTCGGGCAGCTGCTCACAACGTTGTCTCTCACCGGTCACATCGAAGCAGAAGACGCCATGCTCTCCACACTGGCCGACTTGGCTGCAGATCACATCCAGCCGTGTCTCGCAGTCCTCGAACGGTGGGTTAGCACTGCACCCAACCCGTGGCGACTGACACAAAGCCTCGACACCATCCGCCGCATCCTGACCATCGGCGTGGCCGGGAATACGACCGCGGTCCAAACCTCCAGGAGAGTGATCAGCCTGCTGGCGCGAGATCACGGCATTGACCTGCGCGATGTGCTGCGTGGCGAAACGTCAGCCTGACGGGCGCCGTCCTGGGGTCAAGTCACTCTGGGAAATTAAGCGCCCGTTCTGCAACCGGGAAAGTCAGGTAGTCACTATCAGTCGCACATACATCTGCCAGCAAGCGTTTGCGTGGATCGACGGCTCCAGGAATGCGCGGTTAAGTTGTAAGACCGGCGTCGTTGTGCAACATAGGTGAGGGAGCGTGACGTTGTACATCACAGCGGATGATCTGCGGCGTGGCTGCAAAGCATTCCGGGAACATGAGTCCCGGGACGCCATGTACAAGATCTCTCGTGAACTGATTGAGCAGCGCTGGGGTGACGCCGAGGCAACCGCCGACGCCCTCGGCGTTCTGCTGCTCACCTGGAACCAGGCGGCCTACCGCTACGGGGCATTCGACTACACGCGGCTCCAGATTTTCCTAGAAGCAAATGCCACCATTCTGGATGAGTACCGGGCAATGCGGCTCGAAGATATAGCGATCCTCGACACGCTACGGCTCAGCCAGCTCTTCAATGCACTACTTGACGCACTGGTGACGGCGAGCGGCCGTCGCAGCCCGGTCGGTGCCGGCAAAGCTCTGCATCTGCTCGCTCCGCGCATGTGCCCACTCTGGGACAACAAGATCGCCCGGCAGTATGGCTGCGCCTTGTACGGCGCTCCCGGCTCAGCCGCCAAGTACGGCCGGTTCACACAGCGGATTAAAGAAGTGCTGACAG
>DPMS01000163.1 GCA_003541285.1 Actinomycetota bacterium | reverse complement strand
AGTGACTGCCCGAACTGCGTGCCCTCACAGTCATCGACTCTACATTCGAAGGCCCGCCCAGCCAGACGATGGTGCCAGAAGAGCGGCCCTGGGTGCCGGCCCCCGGGCCGCGACGCCAGCGAAGCCTGTGCTGCCTCTCCCCCACCATCGCAGCGCCAGGCTCTGCCGCTACGCACAGTGAGAGCGCCCGCGAACCCTTGATCTCCCGGCCGCGCCTACCGCCGAATATGACCCTGTCAAGTATTGCGATCGCGGGGTGTGGCGCCCGCGTGCATACTGGCCGGTTATGCGCGTCTGCCTCCCGCCAGCTGGTTGTCCGGCACCGCCTGGGCCGTCCTGCCGGCCGGTGACCTTGCCCTAGTCCTCGGCTTGGCGGCGGGCACCGGCCCGGTCCCATAGAACATCGGGTATGTTCCCTTATCGGCGGCATCGCGACCGCGGAGCGGGTAAGCATACTGCCCGGATCGGTGTGGTCACTGTAGACCCGGCCGGGTGCGAGTCGGTCTTGGCCTCCTGCGGTCAGCGCCGGGCGATGAAGTCCCTCCAGACGGTCCTGATGCTGGGCCACAGCGCAGGCAGCCGGCCGGCGGCCACCCACGTGGTGCCCTGGCGCCGGTAGCCTCGCTCCGTCAGGCCTGCGGCGAGTCCCGGAAGATGGCCGGCACCCCATAGCAGCACGGCATCGGTGTCGGACGGCAGGCTCTTCAGGGCCCGGGCGTTGCGCTCCTCGATCTGTACATGGCTGAAGTGACGGCTGGCGTCGTCCCACGTTGCCATCTGCTGCAGGCGATCGAACCAGTCCAGCGACACCAGCCGGAACACGACCGCAGCCGCGGCGCCCGCCAGCGTGTCCGCCTGGTCTTGTGCCAGCGACGGCGACCCGAACATGTCGGCGAGATCTTCGCCTACCCCGCGCACGGCCTCTGGCCGCGCCGCCCTGACCAGCTCCAGGTCGGTCAAATCCACATTGCGCCACGACGCAGCCCACGTGAAGACAGCGCCCTGTTCCACCCACCCCAGGCTCCGGCGCACACCCGGCGGAAGTTTCCTTCCCCCATCGCTCGTGGAGCATCCCGGGCGGCGCGCTCGCTGGCGCTGGCCGCCGCCCAATCTTCCTCCGCAGCTGGACGGACCCACTCGTAGCAGACGACCGCGCCCGCCGCCTCAAGCTGCGTCACCGTGGCATGCAACCTCTTGTAGTAGCTGGCTTCGCCGATATGCGCGGTCCCAACCAGAGTCACGCTACGGCCCGTGGCCCGGTGCCAGTAGCGGATGACCGGGGTCTGCAGCACGCCCCGCCGTACCCGCAGCTTCCTCATCATCAGGCACCTGCGGGCGCAAACGATGCAGCAGCAGCCACGAGGTAAACATAAGGTCAAGAGCAGTCATCGAGCTAGGACCGGGTCCCGCATCGACGTCACGCGGCTGCTGTGCGCAGCAGGGACGCCGTGCCCCGGAACTCCTCAGGCGGCCGAAAGCGAGCTAGGACCTGAGCGACCCGGCTTTCCGGTGCGACTCGGGACGCCCGTGCTGGAGGCCAGCCGTGGATCCGCCAAATGCCCGCAGTGCAGAACTCCCAGTTCTGGGCCGTTCCACGCAAACTGGGCCGGCAACAGGTGCCCGCTCATATCGGCGGCAGTGTGCGCGCCGCTGCCCAGCCCGTCGGCGACGCTCTGTAACGACTCTGCCTCGCCGGGCTGCTGCGACGGGGATGCGTCGGCAGACTGAACGGGCACTCGCCGAGGCCTGGTGAGCCCAAGCGCACCGACAGCCCCCGGCTCAGATGGATCGCCCTGTCGGCGGCAGATCAGGGTGTTCACCCGGATGCCTGCCAGCGTCCGCTCCAGGGCAGAGCCCCGGAGCCAAGCGCCTAGAGGTCGAACCGGAAGATCGTTGGCTTCTCGGTTGAGGAGCCGGCGGCCTCCACCCCGGCATTCAGCAGGAAGGAGGTGGTGCCCGGTATCCGGGTTACGCCGCCGAAGCCGCCGGTGAACCCGGGGACTTGCTCGGTAGCCCACGTGCTTCCGGCCAGGATGGCCCGCACGCCGAACCAGTAACCGCCTGTTCCGTCCGGGACGATGTCGAGCGGGTCGGCAGTATAGGCGGTGGTCACGGTGTGCCACTGGTGCCCGTCCCAGTGCAGCGCGTGCGACGCGGTGTTGTCATACCAGCCGATCCAGACGTTGGAGGCTGACACTGCAGTGACGTTGGGGCCTGCGTTGCTGAACACCGGATGCGGCATGCTGGCCCGGTGCCAGGCGGTGCCGTTCCAGCGATAGGCGGCCACCACCTGCTTCGAGCCCGAATACGCGAACCCCGACACCCAGACGTTATCCGGCGCTGACGCGGAAATGCCCTGAGGGACGAAGTTGACGCTGCTGGCCAGGTAGTAATGCCACCTGGAGCCGGTCCAGTGGAAGATGTCGTAGCCGACGGTGCCAGACCCCCCGTAAGCCCAGACGTTATTCGGGGCGAGCACGGTGACGCCCTGCAGGCCGGTCCTCGCGGGCACCGGGATCTTTGCCCAGCGGGCGCCGTTCCACCGGTACACCACGGTGGTGGCGACCGGCCTGTTGTTCAATCCGCCGACCCAGACGTTACTGGCCGCGGACGCCGACACCCACTCGGCGGTGGAGCCTGAGCTACCCGGAATCGTAACGGCCTGCCACGAGCTGCCATTGAAGTGCCGGATGAACGGCCGGTAGATGGTCTTGCCAGCCGTGGTGTAGGTGTCGCCCACCGCCCAGATGTTGTTCGTGCTGATGGCCGCGGCCTGGTTGAAGGACCCGGAAACGCCCGCCTGGTAGACCTGGTACCAGGCGTTACTGCTCGCTTGCGCCGCATCCGGCGCGACGATCCCGCCCAGAACGGCCAGCCCAGCCAGACCAGTCCAGGTCCGCGGCGGCGCCGTGGGCAAGGACCAGTGCCGGCACAGCGGGCCGGGCCATCCCGATGACCCGCGGGGCACCCCGGCATTGCCGAGGACGGAGGAAGCGACGCTGTCGCTCTCATGTCAGTTATCCACAGGCACAGTTGCGAACGTGCGCGTGGCGCGGGGAGCCTGGGAGCGGGATTCGGTTGAGCGCCCGGATGTGATGACCAACGGAAGGAGGATGATGCGTCATGCAAGCTCTGGCGAACAGCCTCGCGTTCTGGCTATTCGCGTTCCTGGCGATCATCGTCGTGTACCTGCTGCCGACGCTGATCGGGATGATCCGCAGGGTGGACCGGTTAGCGCTGGTCTTCCTGGTCAACCTGATCGGGGCTCCGACGGGTGTCGGCTGGATCGCGGCGATGATCCTGGCGTTCGGGCCGAAAAGGGTTCCTGACCCGCCACCAGCGGCCTGGCCGCCGTATCCCCGCTGACCGCGTGGGCACCCGCCATGACCTACATCCAGAGGCCGATCAGGTGCTGCGCCGCAGCCTTCCCCCGAATCCGCAAAACGGCCGTGCGGAAGTGCCGACTCGAACCAGAGGCGCGGGCCAGCATCGCCGGTAGATTCGCGGTCATGGGCACCCCGGAGTATCGCCGGACGGGCCACGCGCCCTATGTCGAGGAAGTCCGCCGCCTGCTGGAGTCGCGCGACCTGGACGTCACCGTGGTCAGCGCCACCTCCCGCGGAGGGCGGCGCGAGGCGGTGCTTCTGCTTCACCCCGAACGCGCTGCCTTCGCCGGGCCTGTCACCGGGGAGGCATCCCTGGCCTGGGATGAGGAGAATGGCTGGTCGCTGACCACCCGGCCCGATCCGGGCGGGCTTGGCGAGGCTGTTCCGGTCTTCAAGGGCCTTACGGTGCTGCCTGACCCGGAGGACGTGGCGGCGTGGGTAGTGGTCCTGCTCACCCACCCCGAGCTGACACCTAGCCGCGAGGATCATCCGTTCCGCCGCCACACGGCCGAGGACCCGGAGTTCGAGCGGCAGCTATCCACGTACGCGGCGGGCGGGTAGCGTCGCCTGGCTGTCGCACGCTGGGGCCGGCGGCGCCCGGCCAGGCGCTGCGCCGAGGACGCGGCCAAGTGTCTGCGCCAGGCCAGGCGGGAGATCCCGCTCGGCGACCGCCGCCGGGTGAACCCGGATTCCAGGTGCTGGCTCCCCCGGCGATGGGGCTGCCGTCTTCGCGATGACCTGTGGGAGCGCGTCGGTGACCGCTTCGGTCACTGTCGCATAGTCCAGGCCAAGCCGGTGCGCGAGCCGGGCGACCTGCCGGGCGACGTGGGCGGGGGGCATAGCCGCGATGAGCGGCGCGGTCGCACGCAGGGCGTTGATCCGCCCCTCGGCATATCCCAGCCACCGGCCCCACCGGTCCACCTCCGCGTCGGTGACCAGGTCAGCCAGCGGGTGAGTCCGGCCGACGGCCGTGGCGAGTGCACCGTGCCCGCGTTCGGTGAAGACCTGGGCCGGGTCGTGGCCGGGCGGCAGGCTCACCGCCG
>DPMS01000328.1 GCA_003541285.1 Actinomycetota bacterium | reverse complement strand
GCCCGTTGCCCCGCCCGCCAGGCCCGTACGCCCGGCCGGGCCCGCCTCGGTGGGCCCGGTGGCCCCGGTAGGCTGCGCCGCGGGCCGGGGCGGGACTTCCCGCAGCAGAGCGGCTCCCGGACTCGGCTCGGTCCGTCCCGGCCGGTGCTGGATCAGGTAGTCGATGAGCAGCACGTCTGGGTGGTGACGCGAGAGCGCGTCCGCCATGGCCGCCAGCGCGCCATCCAGGAGCAGGTCGTCGGGGTCGACGAACCAGACGTACTCACCGCTCGCCTCCGCCAGCCCACGGTTGCGGGCCGGGCCTGGCCCGGCGCTCTGCGCCAGGTGGACCACCCGCAGCCGGGGGTCCTGGCCCGCCCGGGCGTCAAGGATCTCGCCGCACCGGTCGGGCGAGGCGTCGTTGACGGCTATCACCTCCAGGCCGGCGACCTGCTGGCCGAGCACCGAATCCAGGCAGCCGGGCAGGTACTCCGCCACGCCGTGGACCGGGAGTACGACACTGATCAGCGGGGTGCCAGCCGGCTGGGTCACCGCTCATTCCTGGTCATGGTCCACCGATGATAATTGCACCCGGCCGGTGACGGTCGCCCACGACACATCGCCGTCACACCCGGCGCGTATCCTTCAGCGGGTGCGCATCGACATCATCTTCCGGGCAATCGGCGCCTTCTCCGTCCGCTTCCGCTGGCTGGTAGTGGCGGTTTGGGTTGGCGGGGCCATCGCGGCCGTGGCACTGCTGCCGTCCCTCGCGAGCGTGACCCAGAGCAACAACACCAAGTTTCTGCCCGCGAGCGCACCCGCCGAGCACGCCGCCGTGCTGGCCGCCCCGTTCGGTACGGCTGCCCTGATACCGATCCCGGTGGTGGCGGCTAGACCTTCCTCGCCGCTGACTCCGGCAGATGTCACCGCGCTCACCTCGCTGCAAGGGCGGCTGGGGACGGTGGCGGGGGTCACCAAGGTCCTGGATGTGGGCCGCTCCCCCGATGGACATGCGGAACAGCTGATAGTGCTTGCCCATCAGGCCGGCGGCAACCAGAACTACGCGACCGAGCTGGTGAATGGCCTGCGCGCCAGAATAGCCCAGGCCGGGCTGCCCGCCGGGCTGCAGGGACACCTCGCCGGAGATGTCGCCGCCCAGGTGGACCAGCAGAAGGCGTCCGGCAACACCGGGAACCAATTGCAGCTGCTCTCGCTGCTGTTCATCGTCGCGCTGCTGGTGCTGATCTTCCGGTCGCTCTCGCTGGCTCTGGTGACGGTCATACCGGCTCTTGTGTCGGTCACCATCGCCGGGCCGCTGGTCGCCGAGGCCGCCAAGCACGGGCTCCAGGTTTCCCCGATCGCCCAGTTCCTGCTGATCGTCCTGGTGCTGGGGGCGGGCACCGACTACGGGCTGTTCCTTGTCTTCCGGGTCCGCGAAGAGCTGCGCGGTGAGCGGCACGAGACGGCGGGCGAGAACTACCCGGGCTCGGCCGGCCTGGGCGGCAGCCTGATCGGCGACCTGGTGCACACCAGGGGGCCGGCCAGGGATGCGATCGTCAGGTCGGTCACCCGGGTTGGCGAGTCGATCACGTTCTCGGCTTTCACCGTCATTGCCGCGGTGCTCACCTTGCTCCTCGCCACCTTCTCCTTCTACTCCGACCTCGGCGGCCCGTTCGCGATCGCCATCGGAGTGATCCTTCTCGCGGCGCTGACGCTGCTGCCCGCGCTGCTGTCAATCCGGCTGTCACTGCTGGCCATGAAACGGTCCCTGTTCCGCTCCTGGTTCGGCCGCCCCAAGCTGCTGCCGTGGAATATCCAGGGAAGCGGCAAGCCTGGCGTGTGGGGCCAGGTGGCGGGGCGGATTGTGCGGCACCCGGTGCCCACCCTGGTGTCAGGAGTGGTTCTCTTCGGCGGGCTGGCGCTGGCGGTTTTCGGCTATACGGCGGCGGGCTTCGGCGGGAACACCGCCCCCCCGGCTGGCACCGACTCGGCAGCCGGGCAGGCACTGCTCACCAGATACTTCCCGCAGTCGTCCGCGAACCCGACCAGCCTGATCTTCCGGTTCAAGACCCCGGCCTGGCAGAATCCAGCACCGCTGGCCACCGCGGCCAGCGAACTCCGGGCGAGCGGGCTCTTCACGCAGGTGAGCGGGCCGCTCAATCCGGTTGGCGCAGCCCTGCCTCCGGCCCTGTACAGTGCGCTGCACGCCAAGCTCGGACCGGCCAAGCTACTGCCCCCGGTGCCGCCGCCGGGAACCACAGTGCCGCCAGCCGTCTATGAGGCCTACCGTGCGACCGCGAACTACGTCAGCCCGGACGGCCGCACTGTGCAGTATTCCACGGGCCTGAAGGCTGGAGACCCGGGCAGCACGGCCGCGCTGAGAGCTGTGCCATCGCTGCGCGCGGCGACCACCCGGGTCGCCAGGTCGGCCGGCGCGACCGACTCGGCCGTCGGCGGCGAGGCACCCGCTCTCTACGACATCAGCAGCTATTCCAACAGCGATCTCAAGCACATCATCCCGATCGCGATCTTGGTGATCGGCCTGCTGCTCGCGCTCGTGCTGCGGAGCCTGGTGGCACCGCTGTACCTGATCGCCTCGGTGGGGATCTCCTACCTTGCCGCCCTGGGCCTGTCGGTGCTGGTGTTCATCAAGATCGGCGGGAGCGGCGGGCTGGTGTTCTTCATGCCGTTCCTGATGTTCATCTTCCTGCTCGCGCTCGGTGAGGACTACAACATCCTGATGATGACGCGAATCAGGGAGGAGGCGCACAAGCTCCCGCTGCGCGGTGCGGTCACCCGGGCCCTGAGCGTCACCGGGACGACGATCACCTCGGCCGGGCTCGTACTCGCGGGTAGTTTCATCGTGCTGACACTCGTGGCAGGCAGCGGCGCTGGCGGCAGCCAGGTCCGCGACATCGGACTGGGCCTGGCGCTCGGTATCCTCATGGACACGTTCCTGGTGCGGACCCTGCTGGTGCCCTCCACGGTGGTCCTGCTCGGGCGGTGGAACTGGTGGCCGTCCCGGATGAGCCGGCGGGATGCCGGCCTGCCCCCGCGCGGCGATGGCGGGACGATCAGCGCGGCCAATGGCGCCGGTGACGGCAGCCAGGCCGCCCTGGATGCGAGCGCTGACCTGACTGAGGCCTGAGCCGGACGGCCAGCCCTGGCACGGGCAGGAGGAAATCCGCGATCCGGTCACCTGGGCGGGGCCGCGCAGAATACTGTGCGGTCATCTGCGGGACATGCCGTGCAGGGTGCTGGCCAGGAACGGCATTGACCCGTCACACTCGCCTGAGGGGGAAGCCCGAACTACGCCCTCGCGCGGCAGCAGGCACGTCGGCACCGCCGGCGGCGCAGAAGGGACGCCGATGCAGGAACTGCGCCTGGTGGCGGTGAGTGAGGACGGCAGCTATGCCGTGCTGACAGCGCCGGGGCGCAGCGGCCGCTTCTCGCTGCCGATCGATGACCGGCTGCGGATTGTGGCGCGTGGGCAGTTCTCCAGGCTCGCTCAGTACGAGATCGAAGTGGAGAGTCCCTTGCGACCCAAGGAGATCCAG
>DPMS01000324.1 GCA_003541285.1 Actinomycetota bacterium | reverse complement strand
CGAAGATCTTCACGACCTGGGCGCCCAGCTTGGCCCCGGCAGCAACCGCCAGTTGCGTGTCGGGCCGGACCCCGGCGACGACCAGGACCATGTCAGCCTGCCGCTAGATCGCCTCGCCGCTGGCTGGCGCTGCTTGTTCGAGGGTGTGCATGTCCATGGTGGCGGCCCAAGCGCCAGCTTCGCGTAGCGCCTCATCCGGCGCGTGGGGGACGATCACCTCAGCTGCCTCGGCCGCGGTGATGCGCGGGTAGAGCGCCTTGACAAACCCGACCGCCAGCACACCGCCGATGATCTGGGCGGCGATAAAGGCCGGCGCCGACGATGGGGCGATACCCGCGAACGTATCGGAGAACATGCGCCCGACGGTGATCGCCGGGTTGGCGAAACTCGTCGACGACGTGAAGAAGTAAGCAGCGCCGATATAGGCACCGACCGCGGCCGGGGCGGTGCGGGCCCGGCCGGTGCGGGCCCGCGCGAAAATCACGAGCAGAAGCCCTGAAGTGGCGATGACCTCGGACAGGAAATGCGCACCCGACGCCCGCTGCTTGGCAGAGATGGATATCGCGGGGGTGTTGAACATCAGGTTCGCGGCCACCGCCCCGGCCACACACCCTGCCACCTGAGCGGGCAGATAGGCAGCGGCGTCCCGCCTCCGCAGCCCCCCGAAGGCGGCGTCGGCGAACGACACCACCGGGTTGAAATGGCCGCCTGACACAGGGCCGAACATCAAGATGATCGCGAACAGCCCCGCCGCGGTCGCCGCCGCATTCTCCAGCAGTTCCAGGCCGGTCTCACCAGGCGACAGCCGCTGGGCGGCGATGCCCGAGCCGACCACTGTCGCGGCCAGGAACGCGCTGCCCACCAGTTCGGCGAACAGCCGCCGCCACAGCGCCCCCTCATTCACCGTGCCGCCCGGCGGCGGGGTCAGGGTGAGTGGGCCACCCTGGTGGTTCGGGGCACGCGCGGCAATGCGGCATGGCAGCCATCCGGTAGATTGACTGGAATCGATATGAACAGTATTCGAAATCACATCGACGGGTGTCAATGGGAGGGCTGATGGCGGCGGTACGCGGCAGGACGCAGATTCCCCTGACCGCCAGCGGCAGCGATGCGCTGTGCGGGCCCTCGCTCACCGGCGTGCCCCTGACCGACGGTGACGCCACCGCCCTGGCATCGGCCCTGGCCGCCCTGGCCGACCCGGTCAGGCTGCGCCTGCTGTCCATCCTGGCCGCCGAGGGTGAAGTGTGCAGCTGCCACCTTCAGGAACCCCTCGGCAAGAGCCAGCCCACCATCTCCCACCACACCCGGGTCCTCGCCCAGGCAGGCCTCATTGAAGGCGACAAGCGGGGGAAGTGGACCTGGTGGCGGATCGTGCCCGAACGCCTCGCCGCCCTCCGCCAGGCACTCGGCGGCACATAGCTCCCCGCATTCGCGGCTGGCCGTGGCTCCCGGGAGACCCGCCCGGGCCGGTTCCGCGTGGTCGGCGCGCACCGCGCCATGATTCAGAACAGCGGCCCGCGGGCCCGGCGGAGCATGGCGCGGTGACGCAGGTAGTCCGACAGCAGCACCCCGGTCGGTGCGGAGTACGGCACCATCCGCCCCCGCCTGGTCTTGGTGGTCTCCGCGCGGACCCGCAGCATCCGGTGCGCCCGATCCAGATCGTCAGTGCGCAGTGAGCACAGCTCCTCCCGCCGCAGCGCCGCGTCATAAGCCAGCGCGAGCATCACCCGGTTGCGGACCGGCTCACCCCGGAACACCTCAAGTATCCGGAGCCACTCCGCCTAGCCGGGGATCCATGGCAGCTTGACCAGGCCGCTGGTGGCGCGGATGGTCAAGCTCCCGGGCGAACACCCCGACCTGAGCGCGAGTCGCGGCCACGGGGTCGATGCCGTCCCGCTCGCAGACCTGCAGGTACTCAGCCAGGCCGCGGGCATACGCGTCGATCGTCCGCGGCGCACGGCCCAGATCAGCCCAGATCCGCAGCCACCCAGCCGCGCGCTCGTGCCGGGCCAGAACCGGCCACTTCTCCTCAATCCCCGCTCCCGTGCCCACCCGGACCCCCGTCCCCGTCAGCAGCTCACGGCGACCCTATCCGGCCTGACCATCTCCAGATGATGACACGCAGAGTGATTCCACGTAACTAATACGTAAACGCGGCGCAAGGTGAATGCACGGTCGTTTGGAAGAAATCGCACGCCAGCATCGTGCAGGCCTGGGTGACCGGCGGCCAGGACTCCCTCGGCCCACCTGATGGCCTGATCGGCCAGCGGGGCGACCGGCAGCCGCCCCTGGACGGCTCCGACCCGCAGGCGATCGCAGATCTGGTCCAGGTGACGGATCCTGAGAAGGGGCGGCCTGGCGTTGTCGGCAGCGACCCGATGGGCAGTCACCAGCTGATCATCGAGGCGAAGTTCTGGGCGGTTCTGACGGCGAAGCAGCCTGGTGGGTACCTGACGATGTTGAGTCCTGGCAAGCCACGTGGGTGCTGCGTCACACAAAACCAGG